>NZ_QEHP01000001.1:0-80620 GCF_003094695.1 Chryseobacterium sp. HMWF035
ATTGTACATAGATATATTATTACAGATATCAAAACTTTTACACTATATAAAATAGCATTTGCCTACGAAAAAATGTCAGAAAAAATAAGATTAATACTTAGAAAAATAGAAGCTGAACAGTTCACAAAAAAAGTGGGATATCATAGTATTAAAAATCCACATTGTAATACTGATGAAAGTAATGCTCTGTTATTAAAATCGATGGTAAATGAAAAGCATTTTTTAGATCATTTTTACAGATATTTAGAATAAGTTGATTGAATGTAATCCAATTTTGAATTAATACGATAATTATCTATCTTTGTTATAATAAACAATTCAACAGGGGAATTTTAAAGATGCTAACTTTAAAAATTACCCGTAATGGAAAATTGTTTTTTTTGCTCTGGATGGAGACCTGTTTTTGTAAGAGCTTATACTAGAATACGTTTTGGACGTCTAGAATATGTGATTCAACATTGCAGATCGAGGCCTGGACAACACAGATTTAAGCAAGGTTTTTAACCTTGCTTATTTTTTATATATTCTTTTAATTACACTTATTAGCAATTAATAGTCAATGTATAGATTTTGATAAACTCACTCATGAAGAACATAAATATGCAAAACTTCATTCTAAACATATTGATTTATAATTTTATATAAGCTTGGACAAATTCTGTTTTGACCAGTGAAGTCGAAGGTTATGAATTTCACAAAAAGAAGCATATCATAATCAATTCTGAAGAAGTTGTGATCTATTTTGAAGTATAAAGAATTTATAACGGGAATTAATTTCAGTGAAAATACTGAACAGGAATTTTCGAACGGTTTTTATTTTTGTTTTTATGGAAATCCGTAAAAAAGTAAATATGCAGTTTTCTATATTTGAAAACCTTTTATAAATTATTTAAACAATATTCAAAAATAGTAATACGATAATGCCAAAAAATTATAACCAACTTACAGAGTCTGTTCGTAATAGAATAAATCCAGAACACAAAGCATTAACAAAAACATTTAGTGATGAATTATCAACTATTTCTTACAGTGATGTTCTGGTATTTATCAGAACTGCGATGAAAGGGGTGGAACCAGAGTATACACAAAAAAGTAAAGATGCAGGGGAAAGAGTAAAAGACCATTTACTAAAGGGGCTATCACAAGTAAGTTTTAGATACCAAGGGTCTGTAATGACAAACACCCATATAAAAGCATATAGTGATATTGACTTATTGACTATTTCCGAAAAATTTTATCAAGTTGATAATTATACTGTAAGGAAGATATTAGAAAATACAGAAGAAAGAATTAAGTATTTCTCTTCATCTATCGACAAGATGGAGAAAGAAATCAATGTGTCATCATATCAAGGTAATGTTCTTGAAGACTTACGATATAATAGATTGAAGAGTGAAGAAATTCTTTCTGATGTATATAGCATTTGTGACAATACCAAACCAAAATCAATAAAGGTAAAGAATCTAAGTCTTAATAGAGAAGTCGATATTGTTATTGCAAACTGGTACGATGATGTAACTTCAATTATTAATGATAAAGGAGAATATAGGGGAATTCAAATTTATAATAAAGAGAAACATCAAAGAGAAAATGCGGATTATCCTTTCTTAAGCATCAAGAGAATTAATGATCGAAGTACTGAAACTAATGGCAGGCTAAAAAAAATGATACGTTTTATAAAAAATATTAAGGTTTTATCTAATAATGAAATTAAGCTTTCCAGCTTTGATATTAATGCAATCTGTTATGATATCGAAGTTTCAAAATATCAAAATCTTTCTTTCTATGAGCTCGTACCCATTTTATATCTTCAAATCAAAAGTATTTGCGAAAATAAATCACATTCGGATAATATAATTTCCGTAGACGGACGTGAATATATTTTTAGATATAATTCTGATAAACTTGAGAATTTAAAACTAATATTGAATGAAATCCAGTCGATTTTCGTAGACTTACACATAAACGTACTATCAAAATGATTAAAAAAAAACTATTTATCGGCTCATCATCTGAAGAGTTAAAAATTGCAGAACTTGTAAAAGAAGTCTTATCAGAAAACTTTGATGTAACAATTTGGAATGATAATGTATGGGATACTTCTGTTTTTAAAATAAATCAAAATTTCTTAGCTGATTTATTGAAAGCATCTTTACAATATGATTATGGTATATTAATAGGTACAAAAGACGATAATGTAATGTTTCGTGGAGTTGAAATGCTTCAACCAAGAGATAATGTGCTATTTGAATTAGGATTATTTACAGGAAGATTAGGAACATCGAAATGTGCATTTCTTATTGATAAAGAAATTAAATTACCTTCTGACTTTAATGGTTTGACACTTGCCAGATTTGATTCAAGTGATACTACAAGCATTATTAATAGCACAAAGTCAATAAAAGATTTGTTTTTGGCTAGCGGCGATGATGAAATTAATTTTTTCCCATCAGCAACACTAGCTTCGGTCTATTATGAAAATTTAATTGTACCTATTTGCCGTTTTATTATTGATAATAATGGATTTTCAAAAGACAATGAACACTATCAAAAGTGTAAACTAAATATTATTGTTCCTGAAAAAATTAATCAAGACGTAAATTTACAATTTGAAAGACTAAAAGGTATGTTTACCACAGAAAATGTATCATTTAAGTATTCTGGTCGGCCAAGGCAAATTAGTGTAGATACTCAAATAAAAAATGATACTCTAGAATTTATTGATTTTCCAACAATAATAACAGGAATCAATTATGCAATATCAAATCTATTACCCAATGATTTTAATAAGCAAAGTCCAGATTACAATTCAATCTTAGATAGAGAGCTAAGAAGATTTATTACTACTTTAAAGATGTTGTTGATTAGAGGAGGTTTTGATGAAATGGTAAATGTTAAAAGAGATTCCGAATTGTAATATTGCATAAATTACTACTGAAAGTAAACTTCATTAATCTAAAATAAATTCTTTACATAATGGCGACACTAGATAATGGCGATAAAAATTTTGAACAAATAGTAAATGAAATAACTACAGGACAAATTAAGATTCCCCAATTTCAAAGAAAATTTGTTTGGGATGTAAAATCTTCTGCAAAACTTATTGATAGTATAATTAAGGGATTTCCAATAGGAACATTTATATATTGGAGAACAAATGAAGAGCTAAGATCGGTAAGAAACATTGGCAATCTTTCTCTTCCAACTCAAAACAAAGGTGAATTTGTAAATTATGTTTTAGATGGACAGCAAAGAATTACTTCATTCTTTGCGGCAGTTAAAGGTGTTTCTATAAAGCGTGACGATGGTAAAATAGATGACTATTCAAAAATTTTTATAGATTTAGAATGTGATTCTGATAATGATATTGTCATAACAGATGTTGGCGAAAGAGCTGATAAAACATTTATAAGGTTGGCAGATCTTATGAGAACTGATTTTGCTTTTTTAGCAAGTTTTCCAAATGATAAACAACCTCTATTAACTAAATATCGTCAAATATTGGAAGGATATAATTTTAGAGGTGTAAACTTGAAAAATGCAGACATTAACGTTGCAACTGAAGTTTTTACCCGTCTAAATGTAGGAGGGAAAGAGCTCACATTATTTGAAATAATGGTAGCTAAAACATACGATGCAAATAGAAAATTTGATTTGTCAGAAAAATATGAAGAATTAAAGAAAGAACTATCAGCAGTAAATTACGAAACTATTTCTTCTTCAACTGTTTTACAGGTTGTATCAATGCTTATAGCAAAAGACGTTACTAGGAAACAAATCTTAAAGCTCGATAAGAATGAATTTATTGATTATTGGACTTCTGCTACCGATTCAATAAAAATGACAGTTGATTTTTTCAGAAATTATGGAATAGCAGTATCTAGACTATTGCCATATAATGCTTTGATTGTTCCATTTAGCTATTACTTTTATAAGCATAAAGTTACGCCATCGGGGAATATGTTAAAGATGTTAGAAGATTTTTTTTGGAGATGCTCCTTAGGTTTCAGATATTCAAATGGTGTAGAAGGTAAACTTGCACAAGATATAGATAAAATTGATAAGATAATTAGTGGTGAACTTCCTACTTATGAATGGAATACGAACATTGACAAAGAGAATTTACTAAATATAGGTTATTTCAGTACTGGTCGAAGCTTAATAAAAGCTATACTTTGCTTATATTCTATGAATAATCCAAGGTCATTTAATAATAATTTGAGCGTAAGAATTGATAATTCTTGGCTCAAAGTTTCAACAAGTAAAAATTACCATCATTTTTTCCCTAAGGCATATATGAGAAAAAATTTTCCACACATCTCTAATAACTTAGTTAATCATATATTCAACATCACTATTGTAGATGATTATTTAAATAAAAGACAAATTAAGGCCAAAGCACCTGCAGAATACATCAATGAGTTTATAAAATCTAACAGCGAGATAGATAAATCACTAGAAAGTCATCTGATATTTGATAAAGATGAATTTGGAGTAATGAGTAACGATTTTGAAACATTTATTGATAAAAGAGCAACTGCTGTCTGCGATCAATTACAGTTAAAATTAATTAGTCAAACAACAGGAAATGAAGTCCAGACAGAAAATGATAATGAGTTAGAGGAGGAACTTGAACTAAGTGATGATATTTAGAATTTAGCCAATACTTAATACGACAATTATATTCAATTGAAGAACTTAAGTGATTTTGTATTGGCTAATTCAACTAGTCTGATAATCCAAATTTATTATTTAAAAGTTTTCTTTAAAATAGCCATGTCATCACTCACTTTTTTATCCAGGATCTTTGCATAATGCTGTGTCGTTTTGATATTTGTATGCCCAAGCATTTTACTCACACTTTCAATGGGAACACCATTGGACAACGTAACAGTAGTAGCAAACGTATGCCTTGCAATATGAAACGTTAAATCCTTATTGATTCCACATACACTCGCAATTTCTTTTAGATAAGAATTCATTTTCTGATTGCTGAGAACAGGAAACAGAATATCCGAATTGACACATTGCGGATGATTTTCATACTTTAAAACCAGCTCCTGAGCCACAGGCAATAACGGAACTCTGGTTGAGGTATCGGTCTTTTGACGATGAGTAAAAATCCATTGGTCTCCATCAATCCCGACGTTGATGTTAGATTTTGACAATTGCTTTACATCCACATAAGCCAATCCGGTGTAGCAGCTAAATAGAAAAATGTCCCGAACTTGATTCAATCGGTCTGATGTAAATTCCTTTTCGTAGATCATCTGAATTTCTTCTTTGGTAAGATAAGGACGTTCCACAGCTTTTATTTTTGCTTTATAGCCGAGAAAAGGATCTTTGGTGATCCAACCGTGCGCCATACACAAACGAATGATCTTTTTGAAATTTTTGAGGTATTTCACAGCGGTATTGTTTGCGCATTTACGGACACTACGTAGCCAGAAATCATAATCACTGACAAAACCGTGATCGATTTGCGTGATATCAATATCAGAAACTTTGTATTTCCAATAAATGAATTCCTGGGTATGCTTTAAAGATGTTTTGTAACGTTCCAGTGTTCCGGGAGCAAAATCCTGACCGACCAAAGCTTCCACTTTGTCATTATGCTCCTGGAATATGGGAATGAGCATTCTTTTCTCAATATCCGTTCCAAGCAGTTTAGATTTTAAACTCTCTGCACTAACAACAATTTCTTCTTTCAGCATTAAAAAGTGGAAATCATATACTTGCTGTTCTAAAGTTTTAAGATAAGAGTTCAGTGTCTTAATTTCTTGGCTATTACCTATAGCTTTCTGTGCTTTATTATCCCACTTCTTAGGGTCGATATACCTTTTAGCCGCAATCTCTGCTGCCTTGCCATCTATTGTGATTCGTAAATAGATAGGAGCGGTTCCGTTTGTTCTGATTTTATTCTTTTTGATGTAGAATAAAAGGTTGAATGTTTTGTTCATTGTGTGATAACTTTAATGGTTTAATAATTTACTAATAGTTACCACTTTTTGCAAGATGTTCAATCGTTAGACTGCCTATTGGTCAGGCTTTCCAAAGATTTCAGTGACCTATTTTGATATTTTCTTGATCGGTCACTGAATAGGTCACTTTTATTATGGTCTTTTTTGTTTTATTTTAATACTGCGCTAAAACAAAAAACGCTGTAAACATTGATGTTTACAGCGTTTTAGCTTATTTTGGTTTCCCAACTGGCGGAGAGTGAGGGATTCGAACCCCCGGACCTGTTACAGTCAACAGTTTTCAAGACTGCCGCAATCGACCACTCTGCCAACTCTCCAGAAACTCCGATTAGATCGTCGTTTTCAGTGGTGCAAATATAGAACGTTTTTGAATTCTGACAAAATATTTTAAAATAAATTTTAACAAAAATTAATAATGAACTAAAAATCAGATGAATTATTTTAAAAAACCTTGCAATTAGGGCTGTGTAAAAATATTTGTCTGTATTGTTAACAAAAAAAAACGCATCCCGAAAGATGCGTTTCATATTTTAATATCTAATCTGAAGATTAATGCAATTCTGCAAGATACTTCTCTGCATCCATGGCTGCCATACAACCGCTTCCTGCCGCTGTAATCGCCTGTCTGTAGATGTGATCCTGAACATCTCCCGCTGCAAAAACTCCCGGAAGATTTGTTCTTGAAGAACCTTTTTCTGTTACAATATATCCGTTTTCATCCAGATCAATCTGTCCCACGAAAATATCCGTATTCGGTTTGTGACCTATAGCAATAAAGATTCCGTGAACATCAATTGTAGATTTTTCCTGAGTCTGATTATTGATGACCACTGCTCTTTCTACAAGGTTATTTTCTCCTTCAATTCCAATTAACTCGTGGTGGAATTTCACTTCAATATTGGGCGTATTATTCACTCTGTGAATCATTGCTTTGGAAGCTCTGAATTCATCTTTTCTTACCAACATGGTTACTTTGTTCACCAGCTTTGCAAGATAAGTAGCTTCTTCCGCTGCGGTATCTCCTGCTCCTACTACCACAACATCTTTTCCTCTGTAGAAAAATCCGTCACATGTAGCACACGCGGAAACTCCTCCTCCATTATATTTTTTTTCGTCATCAAGACCTAAATATTTCGCAGTAGCTCCGGTAGAAATAATCACAGTTCTAGCAAAAATTTCTTTATTTCCTGCGTACAGTTTATGAACTCCTCCTACTTCTTTTGAAAATTCAACTTTAGTAATCATTTCATAATGTACTTTTGTTTCGAATCTTTCAGCCTGCTTCTGCAAATCCATCATCATTTCAGGACCTGTAATTCCGTTCGGATATCCCGGAAAGTTGTCGACTTCAGTAGTTGTAGTCAATTGTCCGCCCGGCTCCAGACCTGTGTACAGTTCAGGTTTTAAGTCTGCTCTTGCTGCATAAATTGCCGCTGTGAAACCAGAAGGTCCAGATCCAACGATCACACAATCTAAAATATTTTGCTCCATATTCTGCTTTTCAAAAAAATTTAAAATTTCCGAGTGCTAATTTCGGAAATTTTACTGTTTATTTAAAGTTATTTTAATGATAGTTGTCAATATCTAATATGTTGAATTTCGATAGTAGCTGTTAGATGTTGGCTGTCAGATGATGGTAAAATTAAGGTCAATCAACAAACAACAATTATCAAAATCATACTTTCATCTTAATTTTATCGACATTTATAATTTTGTAAACCAATTCTTTAATCAGTTCGGCTTCGCTCATATTTACTGCGCCCAATCCTTTTCCTTTCATATCGAATTCTCTTAAAATTGAAATGACTCTGGTTGCATGTTTTAAAGGATATAATCTTGCCGACTCTGCATAATCTTTTATAAAATAAGGATTCACTCCCATTTGTACAGCAATTGTCTGAGGCGGCTGACCAATCATGGTGTTGTAAATAATAACATTGGAAAAGTAATTGTATAAACTTGCCAACATCATGACAAAGGGATTGTTTTTAGGGTTTTTGCCCATAAAATGTGCAATTTTAAATGCTGCGTTGGCGTTTTTTGTTCCTAAAGCTTTCTGTAATTCAAAAACATTGTATTCTTTGCTGATTCCGATGTGGTTTTCGATGATGGTTCCGTCTAAAATTTCACCTTCTTTCAGGATAATTTTCAGTTTATTCAGCTCATTGGCAATTCTTGAAAGGTCGTTTCCTAAATATTCCGCTAAAAGATGTGAGATATTCGGAGCTGTTTTTATTTTTAGTGCGGCACATTCGTCTGCAATCCATTTGGGAAGGTTGTTTTCGCGGATTGATTCGCTTAAAAATAATGCTTTCGCTTTTTCTAACGATTTGGTGACTTTCTTTCGGCTGTCTAATTTTTTGTGTTTGTGCGCAAAAACCAGAACGGTGGACGGAACAGGATTCTGAACGTACATTTCCAAAGCATTGCTTTCGCTTTCAGCGAGTCTTAAATCCTGTGCTTCTTTTACAATGATTACCTGTTTGTCGCCCATCATGGGAAACTGTCTCGCCAAAGAGAGAACTTCCTGATAAGTGGTATCTTTGCCATACACTACGGTCTGGTTGAATGCTTTTTCATCTTCCGTCAGAAAGTCGTGTTCGAGAGCTTTTACAGCAAGATCTATAAAATAGGGTTCTTCTCCGTGAAAAAAATAAATCGGTAAAACTTCTTTATTTTTAATATTTTTGAGGATTAAATCTAATTCTTTCATCTTATAAATGGAACTTCCAAAACTGAATTTTCAGGAAACTTTTGATTTTAAATTCAAGAAAGACAAAGATAAGTTTTTTATTTATGATTTGGTTCGTAAAACTTACCTTTTGTTGACTCCTGAAGAGTGGGTACGCCAACACTGGATCCATTATTATCTTACGGTAAAATCCTACTCTGCTTCTGCATTAATTACGGAAAAAAAGATTGTTTTAAATGGTTTAACGAAGAGAGTTGATCTTTTAATTACCGAAAAAACACAGCCTAAAATTTTAATTGAATGCAAAGCTCCCCAAATTAAATTAACGGAGAAAACTTTTGAACAAACCGCAAGATATAATTCTGTAATCGGAGCGAAAGAGATTGTTCTAACGAATGGTTTGCAGCACATTCATGCGTATTATGAGAATGAGCAGTATCTGTTTTATAAGCCGGAGTGAGATTGAGGGTAAGGTTAAGGTTGATAGAGGTTAAATTGGTTGTGAAAAATTAAATGAAATTATATTTTTATTGGTTCTGAGTTATTTTTAGTAATTTAAGCTTTGGATTTATTTTCAATAATTAAAAATACGATGGTAGGTCAATATGAAAGGATCCGGACAGGAAAATCTTAACTTTTGGGATAAATAACTGAAGTTCAAAATTTTTATTGATTAAATCTTAATAATGATTGGCTGAATTTGGCAGAAGTATTGATGGTATTGTTGCAGTATTGATAAAACAGACCGATATTTAGCCCCGATTGAGCGGCGTGTCTGAGCTCTTTTCTTGATTTCGGCGGTGGCGAAGCCACCGCCGAAATCAAGAAAAAGCGAGTAGCGAAAGCGGGAAACAGCTTCTAAAAAAAATTAAATTACAAAATATGATACGTTCACTTTTATTGTCTTCGTTTTTAATGACTTCGGTGACTTTTTTTGGTCAGAATCTGAAACCTGTCGCTTATCAGGACGGCGCGCAGAAACTTAATGGATTGGTAACTTCCAATGCGGGGAAAAAACTTCCCGGAGTTCTGATTCTTCCTGCGTGGAAAGGAATTGATGATGAAGCGAAAACGGCTGCTGCCGAACTTGAAAAACAAGGATACGTTGCTTTTATTGCAGATATTTATGGGGAGGGAAATATTCCGACCAATATGGATACGGCTGCGAAAAATTCGGGATATTACAAGAAAAATTATGAAGCGTACCAGAAAAGGATTTCACTTGCGTTGGAACAATTGAAAAAAAACGGGGCAATTCCTGAAAAAATTGCGGTTATCGGCTATTGTTTCGGAGGAACCGGAGCTTTGGAATCAGCGAGGGGAAATCTTCCTGTGGTGGGCGTTGTTTCTATCCACGGAAGCATCGGAAAGGATCAGGCGAGAAAAAACGGACCGATTTCAACAAAAATTTTGGTGGAAAATCCTGCCGATGACAGAGGGGTAAGTCCGGAGGATTACAATAATCTGGTGAAGGAAATGAATGATGGAAATGCGGACTGGCAAATCATCACGTATGCACATTCCAAACATACTTTTACCGATCCGAAATCGCCGGATTATAATGAAGTGATGGCAAAAAGAGCGTGGAACCACACGCTGATGTTTTTGAAAGAGCTACTGAAATAGTTATAATCCTTATAAAAAACGACCTCCAATTTTAGAGGTCGTTTTCTTTATAGTTCGCTTGTCGTGTTACAGTCAGAACACCAGAAATATTCGGTTTCTTTATCTTTAAGCTTTGTTTTTGTTTTCTTTCCGCAGTTTTCGCAGATGCATTCCTCACTTTCGTTTTCCTTTGCTTCATAATCACAATTGAAACAGCTCCAAACCGTTACATGAGACTTTCCGTTGATAAACCACGTAAAGGTATTTTCTTTACATTTCGGACAAATTTGCAGCGCCATACTTTTATTCTTATTCTTCCCTGTTTACAAGATCCATAGAAAAAGCAGGAAGACAGATGGCAACATATTCACATTCTTCTGAAAACGGATTGCTGTATCGCACTCTTGCTCCTTTTTCTATTAAAATACTTTGTCCTTTTTCTAAGACAACAATTTCGCCGTCAATTTCAAATTGTTTTTTTCCTGAAATAATTAAGGTAAATTCATCAAATTCGGGAGTCTGATGCGGCTCGCTCCAGTTGGGCGGTGCAACCATGTGTGCAATAGAAATATTGGAATTTCCTGTTGAATTTCCCCAATGTTCTTCAATGAGTTTCCCGTCTGTGGTAGGAACAACGAATGGGGACTGCTGAATTTTATATTTCTTCATTTTATTTATTTTTTTATTTTTTTGAACACTAAGTAAACCAAGTTTTTTATTAGTGATCGCTTTTTAGTTTCACAAAGCCGTTTCACTTATAAAAACTAACGCAGATCAATAAGATCTGAATTGTTAAACCATAGGATGTTAAAACTTAATAGTTATAACAATCGCAAAGGCGCGAAATATTCATTAAATATTGTCTTATCTTAAGGCGCAAAGATTTTATCTGCGATAAAATTAAGCATTAATCCTTATTGAAAATCTTTGATTTTCTTGCGCCTTAAAAATTTGAGATAAATAAAAATCTTGCGTCTTTGCATTTTCCAACAAGAATATTTTTATTAAAAAAATTTAAACAAACTCCATATGTGAAATCTGCAAAAAAAAAATTAAACCCAATGGCTTTCTTTTCTGATTTCGTATACAAAGTTAGTTCTGGTCGGTTCTCCGAAATACGCGACTTCCTGCTCTGCGATTTTCTTTCCGCCCAGTCTTTCCAAAGCAATCTGGGAACGGTAATTTTCTTTCCCAATATGAAAATGAACCACGTCTACAAACTGAAAAATATAATCGAGCATTAATTTTTTAATCTGCGGATTGATTCCTTTTCCCCAAGATTTTGTTCCGTAAAACGTGTAGCCGATAAAAATACTGTTCTTTGCTTCATCATAATCATAAAAACGACTGCTTCCTAAAACTGCTCCTGTTTCTTTCTCAATAATTTTAAAGGCGCCTTTGCTTTCTATTGCTCCTCTGAAAAAATTTTCAAAGACTTCTCTTCGGTAGCGGTCTTTATTGGGATGCTGTTCCCAGACTTTAGGATCGGAAGCCACTTCGTATAAAGACTCAAAATCCCCTTGTTGCAAGGGGATTAACTGATATTTTTCGTTTTCTAAAACAGTCTGAATAGAAAAGTTCATGTTTAGCCTTTTGATTTTGCTGCGTCAGATTCTATCTTTTTGATTTCCTTCAACTTGTCTGCAATTTTACTTACGGCTTCCGGACTTGAAGGTTTTAAAGCGACTTCTGCCTGAGACATGTCCCATTTCAACACGAGATTTGCAGAGTTTTCGCCGGTAGGATTCAGAGTAATTTCGAACCATTCCTGCTTATCTGCTAATTTATTAACCGGAACGGTAACGTCTACAACGTCCTGTTTTGCATCATATGTATAGGCTCCCCATTGCTGGAAATCTTTGTTCAAGATCACTTTCCATTCTTTTTCTGTCGGAACGATGAATAATCCGTATGTTCCGGCAGGAACAATTTTTCCGCCGAAGTTCACAGACTGTCCGAAGGTAATTTTAGTAGACGAGTTGGCTCCCGCTCTCCAAACTTGTCCGTAAGGAACCAGTTCTCCGAAGATTTTACGTCCTTTTACCCCCGGTCTTCCGTAATCGATCGTGATTTTAGACATTGAAAACTGCTGCTCTACTTTCTGGCGCGGACTTGCTGCCGGTACAGAATAATCCTGCGCAAAACTGAAAACTGAAGCTGATATACAAATCGCAAATAATAACTTTTTCACTTTTTTAAATTTTGCCTAAAATTACGAAATTGAATATAAAAATCATTTTCTGCCATGATAAAATTTGTTAAAAAAGCCTTTTCCACTCTTTGTTTAAATAGGCTTTTTATTGTTTCAACAGGTTTTAAATTTAACCATAAAAGAAACTAAAGATATTTTATAGAGCTATTTTCAGAATAATCAAAAGTTTAGATAAGTTTCAATTGTTAATGAAAATTAATTCGGCATTGCTTTCCATTTATGCAGAACGGAAGTATACAGATACATAAAGATGAATCCGCAGGCTAAAATAATATAGCTGAGATTGAATCCTAATGTTTTGATAATTGTCGGACAGTCATAAGACATGATATTGATCTGTTCACAGCTTTCTTCCTGATGGATATTAATGATAAAAAAGATCAGCAATACAAAAAGTACAAAACCATTTAAAGAGATATTGATAAGGATTGAAGCGATAAGTTTTTTAAGGCTTTTCATCATCACAATCGGAAGGAGTAAAATAGCCAGTCCTATGAAAAAAACAAAATAGGAAACAAAAAATTCAATTCCGTTTCTTCCGCTCGAAGCAGAAAATAACACTGTTACCAGAACAACTGCCAAAAATAAAACGCCTGCACTAATCACGCTGAAAAGAAGAGATTTAAGCCCTGTTATTCTGAAGCTGAAAATAATGGTAGCAAGGAAAAATGCGATCCAGATATAAATATGAATATTCTCTGAAAAGAAATCCGTAGATTTTATAAGATCCACATTATTCAGAAGATTCTGAAGATTGTCTGAATAATAGTAGTAATCTGTGGTGTTATTCTTAAAATATTCCGCCGGAGAAAGCTGATTATCAATATCCGGATTAAAGTCTCTGATCTGAACGGAATCATTTACCACTTCACCGTCAACCACTGCAGCCGCAGAATCTGTAACAGTTTTAGTGTATATATAATTTCCGTCTTCATCCATTGGCACATTATTTACATCATATTCTTCATCCGGAAGAGGTTTGTATTTTTTAATAAAATATCTTACGTTGAAATCATTGGGATGATAGATCACTTTCACCCAGCTTTTTGAATCTAGGTTATTGTTTATTCCGAATTTCTTCGAAATATCAAGAAAACTTTTTAGCAGCTTTTCAATTTCAACAGGATTTTTTTTATTCAGCAGATCCGTTGTAAATCTGTTGATTTCGAATCTCTTCTTTTTATAAGAGTCTTTAATCGTCTGATTATATCCGTCATAAAGCTCTTCACCGGAATATTGCATCCTCAAATAATCCTTTCCTGAATAATCATCACTATAAAATACATCAGAAAAATTATAATACGTTAAATCCGTGGTATTGATGTAAGGTGACATATCCACTACATCTTTCTTGAAATAGTATGTTTTAGAACCTTTTTTATTTTCTTCATACGCCAGATTCTTTTCGGTTTCACCTGATGGGAAAAGGAAATCTCCGTATTTATCTTTTTTATAAACGGTTTTTGAATATAAGTTATAGAACTGATAAACTCTGTTATAGTACACAAAATATTTCTGATTCCGGTCTATTTTATTGATGTCGGTCTCGCAATACAGATCGTAAAACTTTGGAAAAGTTCTGTTATCCAAAGTATAATGCTCAAGATCCTGAGAAAGAAAAGCATTGGCTTTATTAATAACGTTGATGTTTTCTGTCATTTCCTGATCGGGATATTTGTTTTTGATAAACAATTTAAAACCCGTCATATAAGAAAAATAAAAAGTAGTACCTGCAAAAATAATAATGAAGTACTGAACAAACTGCAGGAACAATTTCCCTTTTGAAGAAGGATAAAAGTTTTTGAATGCGTTATTTTTAAACATCATAATCAGCCATCCCACCATCATGAGAACGGAAATAATGAGGTGGATAAAAATCATTCCTTCACGAAAATAATCATCTTTTACATTCATTTTCTGTAAAGAGACCGGATCTGCGTGAGAAATATAACCTACGATAAAAAAGAAAATATGAAGAACTGCACTCGCCAAAAGCATCCATACAATTCTGGTATTCCAGACCGTCGGATATTTTTCGAGCAGATATTGATTGATTTTATTTATTTTTTGCATTTTTTGTTGAATTTGAGAAAATTAGCTTACGAAAAATCTTCTGGTTGAAGAAGAAATATTACGGATGTACACCACATTCATTCTGGCATTTCCGAGCGCGGACATCACCGTATGAAACTCTGTATCTGCTGAAAAATGAGCAACATACACTCCCCCGTTGAAATTCAGTTTTTCAAGAGGGAAGCCTTCAAATGCTTTCAATAAATCTTCTCTGGAATTTGTGGTATCAATTTCGATAATCAGTCCGTCGTTTTCTTCATTTACCAATTCAGAATTGTCTTTGTACTGTCCGTTTTTCAGGAATATGACTTTGTCTGATATTTTCTCTACTTCGTAAAGCTGCTGTGAACTCAAAATCAATGCAATAGGATTGTTAACCGAATTTGCAATCGATTTTAAATCTTCCAGAATAACCTGCTGCGCCAAAACATCCAGATTGGCAAGAGGTTCATCCAGTAATAAAATTTCCGGTTTTCTGAGCAGTGTTCTGGCTAATTCAAAACGCATTTTGTAGCCTGAAGAAAGTTCGCTCCACTTCAGATGTTTGTAATTCCAAAGTCCGAGACGGGCGATCATCATTAAAGTTCGTGTTTCGTTTTCTTCCGGTTTCACGCCGTAATTTGCCAATACAAATTTCAGGTTGTCCTTTAAACTTCCGTACCATTTTGCCGTTCTCTGCGGAATGTAAACCAGCTTTGTACGGAGATCGTATTCATTTTTAGGCTCTTCATTGAAAGAATAATTCAGCTCTCCTT
The DNA here is from genome assembly GCF_003094695.1 of Chryseobacterium sp. HMWF035. NCBI lineage: Bacteria > Pseudomonadati > Bacteroidota > Flavobacteriia > Flavobacteriales > Weeksellaceae > Chryseobacterium > Chryseobacterium sp. HMWF035. The sequence goes on from NZ_QEHP01000001.1 coordinate 15,319, forward strand.
CGTTGTGGGAAATTTCCTTTGCCAGAATTCTGAGTAACGTTGTTTTTCCGTTTCCGTTTTCGCCTACCAAACCGTAAACCTGTCCTTTATTCATTTCCACAGAAACAGGACCCAGCGAAAAGCGGTTGCTTCCGTAGGACTTTAAAATATTTCTGGCTCTCAGTACAGATTTTTCCAGTGATTGTTCTTTTACCGGAATTTTTTCTATTTTCTGAAGAAGATTTTTTGATTTTTCGATGAGCTCATCCGTGTACGAAGGAAACTGTTCTTTCCAGTCAGTTAATGCGACAGCTTCTTTGTAGATCTCCATATTCTGAGTATCCATTGCACAGTCCAGTAATTTTCTAAATCCTAAAACAGTATCTTTATTGTCGAAAAAATGATAGACTTCGGCTACTCTTTTCTGATGTTTCGTCATTTGGTTTCAGAGTTATTAATTTTTAGGTTTTAAAGATATAAAATTTCTTTTCCCCACAATTCTTTTGGCTCAAATAAAAACTAATTTTATTTTTATGTAAAATTAGAATCAGATGTTCAAAATAATTTCATCGCTTTTGTTATTATCTTTTTTATCAACCATTCAGGCTCAGGAAATCATTCCGTTCAGAATTACAAAGCATAACAACATCATTGTTAAAACTTTAGTAAATGACAAAGATTCTCTGGATCTGATGTTTCAGATTGCTATGGAAGATGCGTCCATTTCTCCGGACCGGAAAAGAAATGCAGATCATATTATTTTTAAAGATGAAATAAGCAACGGAAATACGATAAAAATCGGCAAAAAGAAATATGAAAATATTAGATTTTTCGATAATGAACTGACCGGTCATGAAGCAGACGGAAAAATCGGAACCGGAATTTTTAAAGGAAAAATTTTTAAGATCGATTATGATAACAGCAGATTTGTAGTGTATGATAAAATGCCGGATTTAAAGGGTTATCAGTCAGTTCCATTACTTTTAAAAAATGAACAGCTTTTTATTCCTGCGAACAGTATCATTGAAAAGCAAAATGTAGAAGCTTATTTTCTTCTTCAATCCGGATATTCCGGTGGGATTCTCTACAGCAATGAATTTGCAGATGGCAAAGAACTCGACAAAAAGCTAAAAGTAACCGGCGAAAAAACATTGAAGAACTCATCCGGACAAAGCGTTATCACCAAAAACGGAATTTTGCCTGTTCTTAAAATCGGAAATTTTATTTTGAAAGATGTTTCAGCAGGATTTTTCGCAGGCGAGCTTAAAATTCAGAAATCCAGCTATTTCGGAGCAGATTTATTGAGGAGGTTCAACTGGATTTTTGATGCGGAAAGAAAGAAGGTTTATATTAAACCGAGTAAATATTTTAAGAAAACTTATTATAAAATGAATTGAGTAATATTTTATAAATTTGTTTAAAACAAAAAAGATGGAATCTGCTACATTAAAAAATATCAATGAAATTCTGAAAGATGCCCCTGAAAATATTTTGGAGAGGGTTTTAGGCTATATAGAAGGAATTTTAGATGATGAAAAATCTGAATTCAAGCTTTCGGATGAACAAAAAAAGAGTCTTCAAAAAATAAAAGAAAGATCCTACCAACAACATACTGAAATTGATACTTTTCTTAATGAAATGAATTCTAAATATTATAATTATAGTGAATAATAAACAGAGCAGATAATTTTTCTTTCAAAATCTTAAAATTTTATTGATTCAAATCTTTCTCCAACTTTTCCATATACTGCGACCATGCACCAGAACACCCACCAAAACATTCAAATTGTGGGATCAAGCCTTCATGCGTGAAAACAACTTTTGTTTTATCGGCTTCTTTGAAAATCTCAAAACAAATTTTTGTTCCGGTCCACTCGTCCATTTTGTTTACGAATGTGAGTTTGCTTTCTATCACTTCCCAAACAATTTTTTCGTAAGGATTTACTTCTATAAGTCGTTGAACGGTGTGATGAACTCCATCTCCGGCATCAAAAATAAATTCATCATTCAGATTTTCAGATCTTCCGGTAATGATTTCATGATGCAGATCAATCCACCAGTTTCGGGGATTGATTAAAGTACTGAAGATTTCTTCAGGGGATTTTGAAGTGGTGAACGTGTAAGAGAAATTTTGTGCTGACATCGTTTTGTGTTTTTATGAATTTTCAAAATCATATATTTTTCTCAAAGTAGTTTTATCTGCAATCACATTAAAAGCTATATCTCCATTAAATTCATGATAACCAAAAATATAGCTTTTTGATTTATCAATAACTTTAATTCCGTTAAATTTTTCTATTTTTTCAGAATTTTGCAATTCGGAAAAACCAAATGTAGTGATAAAATCACTCAATTTTTCGGCTTTTATGGAGACTGATTTTGCAAAGGGATCTGAAAGATATTTCTTATTAAAATCCACATCAACAGATAAAGTCTGAGGAAAATGACCGCCTGTTTCGGTATAAAAGAATTTGAGCTTTCCACATTTTTTACATTTCCACAAATCGGCTCCGTTCATCGGATAAGAGCCTAAAAAAATTTCTGAATCATCTGAAGATTTAAATTGCAGATAACTTAAATATCCAAATTTACCGTCATAGACCTCAAAAATCTTTTCATAATCTATTAAAATATTGTGCTTACATTGAACATCTTTTATCGGATATTCAGCAAAAAATTCATTAATATTTTCCAAAACAAGTGAATCGGAAGCATTATCTAAATTTTTATTTTCACTGCTATTCTTTAAAATTGACGTTATTATTTTTTTTAACATCCCATTTTGTGATTATAGAAAATGATTAGCGAACTACCTATTTTTTTGATGAAATTTGAACTAAAAATTGAAAAAAAAGTTTTTACGAATATATATCACAAAGTTTTCAAAATTCAGACATTACATTAGTCTTTTCCTCATATACTTTTACGGAATGTAATACTACCTTTTTTGAGTTCTACTTGTTTATATCTAAAATGATCAATATACCCAAAGTACCATTCTTTGTTTTCATAAACAAATGTCATAGGCTGTGGCAGAAGAGGTCTGTAATGATTTCCAACCTGAGGATATTTATAACTTACACCGATAAGCAATTCATCTCCATCTTCAGGATTGTAGTCAAAATCAAATTCAGCATTATTATTCAGAGCTTCCATAACAAATTCAGCAGTAAGGTCTTGATCAAGTTTTTCTGAAGGTCTAATAATCTGCCCCATAATTCTACGCTTTTCTTCAAATGTTAATTCCCGGACAGTTTTTTCTAATTTCCAATAATAAATCTGCTTATTATATTCTTCTTTATTGTCAAATATTTTAAACGATTCTATTTCTAAGTTTAGAATACTATTTAATTCTTGTTCGTTACAGGTGCAAAAAATTATATATTTTTTATTCTCACACATAGTTTTAGATTATGCTATAAAAATCTAATTTAGACATTCTTATTATTAAAACAAAAAACCTAACAGGTTTTAAAAACCTGTTAGGTTTGATTTATATCATCCGTTAATAATCTAAAAATTACATCGTCTCCATTTTGAAACTCATGCTTTCGATAACTTTCAGGATCGCTTCTACTGTATCCATGGATGTTAAACAAGGTACGCCGTTTTCTACGCTCATTCTTCTGATCTGGAAACCGTCTCTTTCCGACTGTTTTCCTTTCGTCATGGTGTTGACAACGTACTGTACTTTTCCTTTCTGGATCAGGTCGATCAGGTTGACACTCTCCTCCCCGATTTTATATCCTATTTTGCATGGAATTCCTTTTTCCTCAAAGAATTTCGCTGTTCCTTCCGTTGCCCAGATTCTGAAACCAACTTCGTGGAATCTTGCTGCCAGATCAGCTGCTTCCTGCTTGTGTTTATCTGCAACCGTGAACAAAATTGAGCCGTGCATCGGAACTTTTCTTCCTGCCGCAACCAATCCTTTGTATAAAGCTTTCTCCAGAGTGGTGTCTTTCCCCATAACCTCTCCTGTAGACTTCATTTCAGGTCCTAAAGAGATATCTACTTTCGTTAATTTTGAGAAAGAGAACACCGGAACTTTTACGAAAACCCCTTCTTTATTGGGAACCAGTCCGCTTTCGTAGCCTAAATCTTTCAGTTTCTGTCCCAAAATTGCTTTTGTAGCCAGATTTGCCATCGGAACATCGGTAATTTTAGATAAGAAAGGAACGGTTCTCGATGATCTTGGGTTTACTTCGATCACATACACGTTTCCTTCGAAAAGAACATACTGGATGTTCATTAATCCGATCACATTTAATCCTTTCGCTAATCTTTTGGTGTAATCAACCAAAGTTTCGATTTCGCTTGGTGAAATATTCTGTGGAGGATACACTGCAATCGAGTCTCCGGAGTGAACTCCCGCTCTTTCGATGTGCTCCATAATTCCCGGAATGATTACTGTTTCACCGTCACAGATCGCATCAATTTCCACTTCTTTTCCCACCATGTATTTGTCGACCAAAACAGGGTGTTCTGGGCTTGCTTCCACTGCATTTTCCATGTAGTGCGCCAGTTCTGTTTCCGTGTACACGATTTCCATTGCTCTTCCTCCTAAAACGTAGCTCGGACGAACCAACACCGGATAACCGATTTCGTTGGCAATTTTTATCGCTTCTTCTTTTGAAACCGATGTTTTTCCTAAAGGCTGCGGAATCTGCATTTCCTGAAGCGCTTTTTCGAACTTGTCTCTGTTTTCCGCTCTGTCCAGATCTTCCAGGGAAGTTCCCAGAATCTGAACTCCGTGAGCGGCTAATTTATCTGCCAAATTGATGGCTGTCTGTCCTCCGAACTGTACGACCACTCCTTTTGGTTTTTCCAGCTCGATGATGTTCATTACATCTTCTTCCGTTAAAGGTTCGAAGTATAGTTTATCTGAAATCGAGAAGTCTGTAGAAACGGTTTCCGGATTATTGTTGATGATAATCGCTTCGTAGCCCATTTCTTTGATTGCCCAAACCGAATGAACCGTTGCGTAATCAAACTCAACTCCCTGTCCGATTCTGATGGGTCCTGAACCAAGAACGATGATTTTTTCTTTATCTGAAACCACAGATTCATTTTCTTCTTCGTAAGTTCCGTAGAAATAAGGGGTTTCAGATTCGAATTCCGCAGCGCAGGTATCTACCATTTTGTACACCGGCATTACTCCGTTTTCTTTTCTGAAGTTGAACACTTCACGCTCCGTCACGTTCCAAAGAACTGAAATATTTACATCTGCAAAACCTAGTTTTTTGGCTTCCAGTAAAATTTCTTTACTGAATTTATTTTCTGCGATTGTCTTTTCGAAATCAATCAGTTTTTTGATTTTCCAGATGAAGAATTTATCGATTTTGCTCCATTCTACGATCTGTTCCCAGTCGTACCCTCTTCTTAAAGCATCTCCGATGATGAATAATCTTTCGTCATCACAAACTCTGATTCTTCTTTCAATTTCTTCAGCCGTTAAAGCTGCTGCCTGCTTGGTTTTTAAACCAATATGTTTAATTCCTGTTTCCAGAGAACGGATGGCTTTCTGTAAAGATTCTTCGAAATTTCTTCCGATTGCCATTACTTCACCCGTAGCTTTCATCTGGGTTGATAATCTTCTGTCCGCTGTTTCGAATTTATCGAAAGGGAATCTTGGAAATTTAGTGACTACATAATCCAAAGCCGGCTCGAAACAAGCGTATGTTTTTCCTGTTACCGGATTCATGATTTCATCCAGTGTTAAACCTACCGCAATCTTCGCAGCGATTTTTGCAATCGGATAACCTGTTGCTTTTGATGCTAAAGCGGATGATCTCGAAACTCTTGGGTTTACTTCGATGATATAGTAATCGAATGAATGCGGGTCTAAAGCCAACTGTACGTTACATCCTCCTTCAATTCCTAATGCTCTGATGATTTTCAGTGAAGCGTTTCTCAACAACTGGTATTCCCTGTCTGAAAGCGTCTGAGAAGGCGCCACAACGATTGAATCTCCTGTGTGAACTCCAACCGGATCTATATTTTCCATGTTACAAACCACAATGGCGTTGTCGTTTGCATCACGCATTACTTCGTATTCTATTTCTTTGAATCCTGCGATTGATTTTTCAATCAGACATTGTGTTACGGGACTGTGTTTCAATCCTAATTCAGCAATTTCTTTAAGTTCAGTTTCATTGGAAGCGATACCTCCTCCTGTTCCACCCATAGTGAAAGCCGGACGAACAATAACAGGATACCCGATTCTGTCGGCAAAATTTAATGCTCCTTCTACTGTGTTTACGATATCAGATTCCGGAACGGGTTCGTTCAGTTCTCTCATCAGTTCACGGAAAAGGTCTCTGTCTTCCGCTCTGTTGATGGCTGAAAGTTTTGTTCCCAACACCTCAACTTTGCATTCTTCCAAAATTCCTGATTTTTCCAGTTCTACCGCCATATTCAGTCCAGTTTGTCCTCCAAGCGTTGGTAAAAGTGCATCGGGACGTTCTTTTCTGATGATGTGACTTACAAACTGAAGTGAAATCGGCTCGATGTATACTTTATCTGCGATTTCAACATCCGTCATAATGGTTGCAGGGTTTGAATTAATCAAAATTACTTTGTAGCCTTCTTCTTTTAAAGATAAGCAAGCCTGCGTTCCTGCGTAATCAAATTCCGCCGCCTGACCGATAATGATAGGACCTGAACCGATTACTAAAATTGTTTTTATGTCGTTTCTTTTCATTTTTCTTCTTTTTTTATTATCCCACGGATTTCATCCGTGGCTATTTTTGTTGAACCATCTCATGGTTCTTTTGCTTTTGGGAAGCCACGAAGTGGCTGAATTTTAATAGCCGTAGGTGAAACCTATGGATTGGGAATTTTAATCCCATTCGGACAACCCATAAAATGGGTTGAACATAATTTACCAAAGATATTTTTCATCAAATTCAACTCCATGAGATTTTAGCAAGTTTTTATATTCATCTTCAAAAGATTCAGTTTTATGATGTTCCTTTTGATTTTTAATATAATTAACGATGATATCCTTTTCTCTCTCTGAATAAGTGAACGCTCCGTAACCACTTTGCCATTCTTCAAAATCAGGGAATAAACCGCTTTGCTTTATCCATAAATTGCTTGAAACCTTTATATCTTTTACAAAACTGCTTAATGAAACTGATGGATGTAGATCTGTAAATAAATGAATATGATCCGGCATTCCATTAATTCTATAAAGTTTACAGTTTTTATTTTTAACAATTCCCCAAATGTATTTATATAATTCATCCTCATGCTCAATACTCAATACAGGTTTTCTGTACTTCGTACTAAATACAATCTGATAGTATATTTGGCGAAATGTTGACATTTCTTATTTATTCTTGAAGTTTTCCATTAATTCAATAAACTCATCGAACAAATAATTTGCATCTTCAGGACCCGGACTTGCTTCAGGGTGATACTGAACGGAGAAACAAGGGTGAATTTTATGTTTCAGACCTTCGTTTGTTCTGTCGTTCAGTGCGATGTGTGTTTCTATTAAGTCTGTATTTTTTAAACTTTCCTGATCTACTGCGTAACCGTGGTTCTGAGAAGTGATCGCTACTTTGTTTTTCTCTAAATCCAACACCGGATGGTTTCCACCTCTGTGTCCGAATTTTAATTTGAAGGTTTTTGCGCCACAAGCCAAACCAATTAACTGGTGTCCTAAACAGATTCCGAAAATCGGAACTTTTCCTAAAATTCCTCTGATCATTTCTAAAGCCTGTTGATTATCTTCAGGATCTCCGGGACCATTAGAAAGCATCACTCCGTCCGGATTCATCAGTAAGATTTCTTCTGCGGTTACGTTCTGAGAAACGACTGTGATATCGCAGTTTCTTTGGGATAATTCTCTGATAATTCCTAATTTGGAACCAAAATCTACCAATACTACTTTTAGGCCTCTTCCCGGATTTGCATAAGGTGTTTTTGTGGAAACCTGCTCTACCTGATTGGTTGGGAAGCTGGTTGATTTTAATTCTGAAACTACTGTGCTTTCATCGGCATCAGCGTTTACGATTTTTCCTTTCACCACTCCGTGGTTACGAAGAATTCTTGTCAGTCTTCTGGTATCGATTCCTGAAATTCCTGAAAGGTTTTTCTTTTTAAATAATTCATCTAAAGTAATCTGAGTACGGAAATTGGATGGCAGATCACAAAGTTCTTTTACGATAAGACCTTTGATTGCCGGTTCAATACTCTCATAATCATCTCTATTAATTCCATAGTTTCCGATAAGCGGATAGGTCATGCAAACAATCTGACCGCAATAAGACGGATCAGAGATCAATTCCTGATATCCTGTCATTCCGGTATTGAAAACCACCTCTCCTGCAGTTTCCAATTCTGCTCCGAAACCTTCTCCGTGAAACACTTCACCGGACTCCAGTATTAATTTTTTCTTCATTTTCTTTATTTAGATTTTCTTTTTTATTAACAGGTCGCCTCTACGAGGCTTGGATAATCTTTAGCTTTTTTGTTTCCAAGGGTTTTACCCATGGCTATTAACAGATCGCCCTTTTAGGGCTTTGATTATCTTCTTTTTCTTATTTCCATGGGTTTTACCCACGGCTATTAACAGATCGCCCTTTCAGGGCTTTGGTCATCATCTTTTTTTCTTTTCCAAGGGTTTTACCAACAGCTATTGTTGTTTGACCCTTGCGGGTCGGCTTACTACTTGATTCTTTTTACTTTTAGCTTGGCTCTTTTACGTTGGTTCTTATTTAAAAGTATATCCTTGTTTTTCCAAGGCTTCTTTTAAAATTGCCATTCTTGCGAAAACACCGTTCTGCATTTGTTTGAAAACTCTTGAGCGTTCGCATTCTACCAAATCGTCATCAATTTCCACTCCTCTGTTGATGGGTGCAGGATGCATGATGATGGCTTTTTTTTTCATGGCTTTTTCCCTTTCTTTGGTTAAGCCATATTTTTTGTGATATTCTGAAGCGGAGAAACTCATTTTGGCATCATGCCTTTCGTGCTGGATTCTTAATAACATCAGAACATCTACATCATGAATCATTTCATCAATATTCAGATAGGTTCCGTTGATTAAGGCTCCTTCATCAAACCACTGTTCCGGTCCTGAGAAATATACTTTTGCGCCTAGTCTTCTTAAAGCTTCGGCATTGGAATTTGCCACTCTGCTGTGTTTTACGTCTCCGACGATTCCTACTTTTAATCCTTCAAATTTTCCGAATTCCTGATAGATCGTCATTAAATCCAGCATACATTGTGAAGGGTGGTTTCCTGTTCCGTCTCCTCCGTTGATCACCGGAATTTTTATATTTTTCAGTTCATCGAAATACCGGTCTTTCTTATCTCTGATTACGACAAGATTTACGCCCAGACTTTCGATGGTTTTTACCGTATCATAAAGACTCTCTCCTTTGTTTACGGAACTGTGGGAAGCATCGAAAGGAACTACCTGCAATCCTAATTTTCTTTCAGCAATATCAAAACTTGTTTTCGTTCTTGTACTGTCTTCGAAGAAAAGATTGGAACAGAAAACTTCTCCTTCAATTTTGGCAGTTTTCCCGTTCGCAAAAGCTAATGCTTCTGTTACTATACTGTTGATTCTCTCGTTGCTTAGTTCTGTAATCGTAAACATATTGTCTTTAAATTTTTTACAAAAAAAAAGCGAAGAAAATATCTTCGCTTAAAATAAATAAATATCGTAAAGGGCGTCTACGCCCGGTAATTCTAATGATATAAATACTGTGTTATTCATTAGGTGCAAAGATATAACAATTCTGTAAACTGACAAAATGAAAATTGAATTTATAAAAAAACCATCATTTTTTACTGGCCGAATCTGATAAGTAATAGTGCCAAAGTACCATTGTAGCAACACTTCTGAGCGGTTTCCACTCTTTACTGATTGTTATGATTTCTTCTCTGTATATTTTCGGAGGCAGCCGTTTAATTTTTTTCAAAGCATTCACGGCGGCAAGATCTCCGATAGGAAAAATGTCGGTTCGTTGCAGAGCAAGCATAAGATAAATGTCGATCGTCCAGTTTCCGATTCCTTTTAAGCTGATTAATGTTTCCCGAATTTTTTCATCAGACATTTTCCGGAATTTCTCAAGATTGATTTTTCTTTCCAGAATTGAATTTGCCAGACTTTTGATATATGTATTTTTCTGTCGGCTTACATAGCATTCTCTCATTTCGGCATCCGTAAGACTAAGAATGTTTTCAGGAGTGATTTCTGTAATTTTTTCTTTCAGTTTATGTAATGCGGCTAAGGCTGAAGCGAGAGAAACCTGCTGTTCCAGAATGATATGAACGAGGGTTTCAAAAGTATTTTCTCGGTTCCACATCGGAGGATAACCATGATTTTCGATAATTGATTTTAAATGCTGATCACAATTCGCGAGAAAATCACACATCTCATGAAAATTTGAGGTATTGAAAGTCAGTATTTCATCAGTCATGTCTTTTGTGTTTTGTTTTACAATCTTTATCATTAAATTTGTTTACACTTTTTTACCATAAAAGATTTAAACACTTTAGTTTCTTAAGTTTAATACCTAATGGAAAAAAGAGCATATAAGTTTAAAAAAATCAAAGATTTTTTCTCTTTGCAGACTTTTGAAATACTTTAAATAAAGCCCTTTGTATCTTTTGTGGTTAAATTTAAAATTAGTACAGCGGAAATTATTTCTCGGTCTCCATGTTTTTTAAATCTGTTATAGATTTTATTTTTAGCTGATTTGCCTGTTTTCTTCGCATAACGAGCGCATACGCATTGTTAAATCCAATCGGTTTCAGCCAACGGATCTTGTATTTTTTGATGAATTCATTTTGTACAAACTGATAGGTAAGATCAGGGCTTTTGGTCACATTTTCAATCGTTTTATGATCCGGAGTGAGCAGAACCAGCAATCCGGTACCTGTATATTCCGGGTAAAAATCGACAGCATCATTCATTAAGGCATCAAAACAGATTTTTGTTCCGCCTAATCCTGTTTTAGTTTCAACTTTATAGTTTGTGTTTCCTTCGATGAGCATTCGGTAGATTTCGGCAAGAATATATTGTTCTCCAAAAATTTTTGATCCGATCCGGACGGTTTGATTTCCTGCTTCTTGAGGCGCTTTGTACAGATTATTCCTGATTAAAAATTCTTTTGCTACTTTTTCAGGAACCTGATGAAGATAATCTGTCTGATAGTTCAGTTCGGTCATCACGGAATCATTGATTTTTTCTGAAAGAAGATTGAGCGTCTTTTCGAGATCAGGATATTTCTGCAACGTTTTTTCTTTAATAATAGGAGCTGCGAAGTAAGGCGGAAATATTTTTTTATCATCATCAAGAACCAAAAGATCGTATGCTTTTATTCTTCCATCGGTAGAATATCCGCTGATGATATCTAATTTGCCTTCATACAGAGCTTTGTACATGAGAGCGTCATTAACAACCGAAGGATTGACATCCAGCTGATAAATCTTTTTTAAGCCGATATCTCCATCTTTTCTTCCCATAAATTCAGGGGTAAAACCTGCTTTTAATTGGGTTGATGAGTTTTTATTCCCAAAATAAATTCCTTCGACGACAATCAATAATAAAGGAACAATCCATATCATTTTTCTGATTGTACGGTATTCTGATTTCTGAACAAAAGCAATCATCTGATCCACAATAACTGCCAGTAAAGCGGCCGGAATTGCTCCTGCAAGAATCATATTTGAATTGTTCAGGGAAATTCCGCCAAAGATAAATTCTCCCAAACCTCCCGCTGCAACAAAAGAAGCCAACGTTGCGACTCCAACGTTGATTACTGCGGCAGTTCTTATTCCGGCAACGATAACCGGCATTGCTAAAGGCAATTCTACTTTCAGAAGTAATTGGCTTTTTGTCATTCCCAAAGATTTTGCCGCTTCAATGATATTGTCATTTACTCCCGAAATTCCTGTATACGTATTTCGGATGATGGGTAATAAAGCGTAAATTAACAGTGCGACAATGGCGGGTTGTGGTCCGATCCCGAAAACGGGAATCATAAAACCGAGCAAGGCAATGCTTGGAATGGTCTGTAAAATTCCGGCAACCGTTAAAACCGGAGTGGCTAATTTCTTTTTCCGGCTGATGAGAATTCCCAACGGCAAACCGACAGCAATTGCCAACAACAGGGCTATAAAGGTTAATCCCAAATGCTGGATCACCTGAATATAGATTTTGTGTTGCTGCTCAACAAGAAACTGCCATAAACTTTGCTGCATCAGGTCAACTGTTTTTGTCGGTATTCATTAAAAGAAGCTGTAATTGTGTTGTAAAGTTCAGCATCTCCGGAATTTGTACTGAGATCCTGCAAAACATTCCAGATATTCTGATCTTCATCAAATCTTTTTTCTGAAACATTTTTAAACTGCAGATCTGAAATTTTCGTGATTTGATATTCTAATGTTAAACGGTTATTGGCAAAGAAATTTTTCACGAAATCATTTGTAGGACGGTAAATCATTTCTTTCGGAGTTCCGATCTGTATTATTTTTCCTTTATCCATGAGGCATATTCTGTGTCCCAATTCGAAAGCTTCAGATACATCGTGGGTTACCAGAATGATGGTTTTATTTTTAAGCTCGTCCAGCGTTTTAAACTCATTATGAATCTCGGATTTCGTCATATTATCCAATGCTCCGAAAGGTTCGTCCATCAGTAAGACCGGAGTATTGGCGATTAAAGCTCTGGCTATTCCGACGCGCTGCTGTTGTCCGCCGCTTAATTCGTGGGGAAATCTGTTTAAAACATCACCGGATAAATGTAATTTCTGAATAAGCTCCTCCGTTCTGTCTTTAATCTGCTTTGAGTTCCATTTTTGAAGTTTCGGAACGACAGCGATATTTTCTGCAACCGTATAATGAGGAAAAAGCCCTGAATTCTGCATGACATAACCGATTCCCATTCTCAGTTGCTCAACGTTATGATCCTTGATATTTTTACCATCGATTAAAATTCTTCCCGAATCTGATTCAATAAGCCGGTTGATCATTTTTAAAGTAGTTGTTTTTCCGCAGCCGCTTGTTCCCAGCAATACCAGAATTTCCTTTTCATGGGCAGCAAAGGAAATATCGTCCACTGCGGGACGATTTTTAAAACTTTTGGAAACAGATTCTACCGTAATCATCAATGGGAATTATTTAGCCAGTCGGATCCCCGTAAACTGCCATTGCAGTGATGTGGGAAAGAAATTTCTGTATGTTTTCCGGCTGTGTCCTTTTGGTGTTGCTAATGAAGCGCCTCTTAACACCATTTGATTGACCATAAATTTTCCGTTATACTCTCCTACCGCTCCTTCTTCTTTTGCAAAGCCGGGATACGGAAGATAAGCACTTCCTGTCCATTCCCAGCGTTTTCCCCAGTCAAATTTTCCGGAAGCGACTTCCCATTCCGCTTCGGTAGGTAAACGCATTCCTTTCCAAGAGGCAAAAGCCGATGCTTCAAAAAAGTTGATGTGACAAACGGCTTCGTCGGGAGTGATTTCTTTTAAACCGTTCAACGTGTACAGCATCCATTTACCCTCAATAAAATGCCAGTATAAGGGAGCCTTTGCATGATTTTCTTTCACCCATTCCCAACCTTCCGCATGCCAATGTCTGAAATTTTCATATCCTCCGTCATTCATAAATTCCAGATATTCTGAATTGGTTACTAATCGGTTTGAGATTTGGAAATCATTGAGATATACTTTATGTCTGTTCAGTTCATTATCAAAACAAAATTCTTCTCCTTCAAATCCTATTTCATAAATTCCTTCCTTAAAAGAAAGCATTTCAAGATTCTCAGATTCTGACTTTTCCAAAGGAAAATTTTCGTTGTAAGCGGGAAATAAAGGATTGTGTCCGAGAATATATTTCATATCGGTTAATAATAATTCCTGATGCTGCTGTTCGTGGTTTAAACCTAATTCAAACAGTTTTTGAAGATCATCGGATAAGTCGTTGTTTAAAAGAAAAGTTTCCATCTGTTTATCTACATATTTCCGATACTGAAAAATATCTGCAACCGAAGGTCGGCTTAAATTTCCTCTGTCCGTCCGGATTACTCTTGCCCCAATGGTTTCGTAATAACTGTTGAAAACGAAATTATATTGGGAATTAAACACCTCATAACCATCAAGATTCGGGATCAAAATAAAAGTTTCGAAAAACCATGTGGTATGTCCTAAATGCCATTTTGGCGGACTTACATCTATAACAGGCTGAACTACAAAATCTTCTGTTTCAAGTGGTTCGCATATTTCCACAGACCGCGCTCTGATTCTGCGGTAATTCTCAAGCAACTGTTTTTCTTTGACTAGTGTATTCTGTTCGATCATCGTTTTAGCTTTTAATTTAAATTAGACTTTCCAGATCGCATCCACAAACCAGCCTTTGGTGTCCGAAATCTGTTTTAACGGTTTAAAACCTGTTTTTCTTGCCATTATATCGACTTCTTTTTCCGAATATTTCTGAGAAATTTCCATATAAATAGCTTCATTTGCCTTAAAGTTTACCTCTTCCTCTTCAATATGTACCGACTGATCTTCCAGACTGATCAGGTAACTTCTGCAGGCTCCGGAAAGCGGATCGTAGGTTTGGTAATGTTTGAACTGATTCGTTTTAAAATCTGCATCCAGCTCTTCATTAATTCTGTCTAAAAGATTAAGGTTGAACGATGCCGTTATTCCCGCTTTATCGTTATAGGCAGCAAGAATGGTGTGTGGATTTTTCTTCAGATCAAAACCAATGAGAAGAATATCATCCGGATTGAGTCTCGATTTCAATGCATTACAGAACTGATAGGCTTCTTCAATTTCCATATTTCCAATATTCCCTCCTAAAAAAAGAATGACTTTTCTGCGGGAAGAAATTTTGTTTGCTTTATCGAGCATTTCAAAGTATTCTCCATTGAGCCCCGTCATTTTAAGCCCCGGAATTTCAGATGTAAGATTTTCCTCCAAAACAGAAATAATATTTGCCGAAATATCAATCGGCATATAGGTAAAATCTGCGTTTTGCTTTACAAGATATTCAAGCAGATGAGAGGATTTTGTAGCATCTCCCGCTCCGAGTTCCACCAGATCAAAAGGTTCGTCGAATGCTCGTATCGCATTTGCGAGTTCCCTCTTTTTTCCGGTAAAGATTTCAAGTTCGCAATCGGTGAGATAATATTCCGGCATATTCATGATCTGCTGAAAAAGATCGTCGCCTTTTTTATCGTAGAAATATTTGGATAATAAATGTTTAGGCTCCTCTTTCAGTCCGTCTAAAATTTCACTTTTAAATTTATGATGGGTGTCGTAATCAGCCAATGAAGTTGTTGCCGTAGTCGTATTTCGGTTCATATTAATCTGGATTTCGTACGCAGATTACAGCAATTATTTTGCCATTGCCTAAAATACAAAGATTAATATTCGGGCTGTTTATGAAGGGATTTTTGAGTTCAAAACACAAAAAATTTAGTTTTAATTTTTATAAAATTGTATATTTACCATTCAAAATAGACTATATGGATTTAAAAGACAGGATGATTCTCAGTATTATTCAGGAAGATTCTACACTTTCGGTGAAAGAAATTTCAGAAAAAATTGGTCTTACTTTCACTCCGACGTACGAACGCATCAAGCAACTGGAGAAACAGGGAATTATTGAGAAATATGTGGGTCTTTTAAACCGTGAAAAACTGGGCTTAAATATTGTGGTTTACTGCAATGTGCGTCTTAAAGAACAGTCTAAAAAAGTTCTGGAAACATTTGAGAAAAACATCATGCAGCATGATGAAGTTCAGGAAATCATCAGTCTTTCCGGTGAATATGATTACATGCTGAAAATTATTGCAAAAGACATTAATTCTTATAATGATTTTACGGTGAATGTGATTTCAAACATACCTAATATCGGGCAATATCACAGTTCTATTGTTTTGCACGAGGTGAAAAAGTCTACGAAGTTTAAGATTGATCTGGGTTAAATTTCATCTGATAAATAAAGATGCTTCGACAGGCTCAGCATGACATCTCTAATACTAACTGTTTTACAGCGATTCATTAGCAGCGGTGTCATGCTGAGCCTGTCGAAGCATCTCATACACAATTCTAAACAATTCTCTTATTGAAAATTATCCCAACAACTTATTTTTCAGTTTATTAAACTGATATTCAATTTTATCTAAACACAAGTTCCCGATACTTCCCTGATGCGTATGGTTTAAATTTCCAATTTCAAAATCGAACGCATTATTTTCAATCTCCTGCCCTACTTTTACGTAAGCATCCCGGAAGGAACTTCCGTTTTTTACTTCTTCATTAATTTTCTCTACGCTGAAGAGATATTTATATTTTTCATCCTCCAAAATTCCGTCTTTCACCTGAATATTGGGTAATGTATAATTTAAAATTTCCAGACATTCTTTTAAGGAATCAATCGCAGGAAAAAGGATTTCTTTCGTAAGCTGCATATCTCTGTGATAGCCTGAAGGAAGGTTATTCGTCAGTAAAATAAATTCATTCGGTAATGACTGTATTCTGTTGCAACGTGCACGAACCAACTCGAAAATATCCGGATTCTTCTTGTGAGGCATAATACTGCTTCCTGTTGTAAATTCCTTCGGAAAGCTTATAAAATCGAAATTCTGACTTAAATACAGACAAACATCGTAAGAGAATTTTCCTAATGTTCCGGCTAAAGTCGCCATTGCCATCGACAGCATTTTCTCAGACTTCCCACGCGTCATCTGAGCATACACGGAATTGTAATTCATCGATTGAAAGCCTAAATTATATGTCGTACTTTCACGGTCTATCGGGAAAGACGAACCATAACCCGCCGCAGAACCCAATGGATTTTTATTGATGATATTTTTAACTGAAAACAGCATTTCAATATCATCTAACAACGCTTCTGCATAAGCTCCAAACCACAATCCGAATGAGGAAGGCATCGCAATCTGCAAATGCGTATATCCCGGAAGCAACACATTTTTATGCTGTTCCGCCAGTTTGATTAATATCTGAAAGAATTCGTCTGTTAATGCTGTAATATCACGGATTTCGTCCAATAAATACAATTTGATATCCAGTAAAACCTGATCGTTTCTGGAACGCGCCGTGTGAATTTTCTTTCCGTTATCGCTTAATTTTTCAATTAAAATTGATTCAATCTGA
Organism: Chryseobacterium sp. HMWF035; assembly: GCF_003094695.1. Classification (NCBI taxonomy): domain Bacteria; kingdom Pseudomonadati; phylum Bacteroidota; class Flavobacteriia; order Flavobacteriales; family Weeksellaceae; genus Chryseobacterium; species Chryseobacterium sp. HMWF035. The sequence goes on from NZ_QEHP01000001.1 coordinate 32,442, forward strand.
GAATGAATATCTTCCGCATTTTTATCGATTTCAAAGGTGCCGTTTTCGATCTCATTTAAAATTTCCGATAAGACAAATAACATTTTCTCAGATTCTTCATTGGAAATAATCCCTACTTCTGCCAACATTTTGCAGTGTGCCATTGAACCTTTGACATCGTATTTTGCCAGACGTTCATCAAAATCAAGATCTTTCCCGACTGTGAATGTATTGACTAATATATTGGTGGCGTTATCGTCTTTCTGCCATATTTTTTTCATAAAAATTTCTTTTTTGTTGGAAGTTGGAAGTTGGGTGACGGATGTTTACAACCAACTTTTATATCTTCCTTTATTAATTGATTTTGTCATTCCGACGAAGGAGGAATCTATCTAAATTTAAAGATTCTTCAATCCACTTCGTTTCTTTCAGAATGACATAACTGAATATATTTCTTTTATGTTTTCTTTTGTCTTGAAACAAAAGAAACAAAAATTCAAGACTGGAAACTCCGGCTAAAAATTTAAATTGAACCCTAAAATCCCCAAAACTTGCGCGAATTGAATATTTGTTCTTCGATTTGATATTTCCGTCGCACTCAAACAGTGGGATTTTCTTAACGTTCATAAAATTATTTTTCTTAACGCTCCATTTTCTTAGGTCGATATTTTTATGCTTCATAAACTCCCATCATCCCTCTTCCTACTTCCAGCTTATAAAACTTTCTCCAAAATCTTGATGTAAATCTCAATTCCTTCTGCGATTTCTTCAATGAAAATAAATTCATCCGCGGTGTGAGAACGTGTGCTGTCGCCGGGACCGAGCTTTACTGATTTACACGGAATGATCGCCTGATCCGATGAAGTTGGGGAACCGTACGTTGTCCTCCCAATTTCCAAACCTGCTTTTACAAAAGGATGATCCATTTCGATTTTAGAAGAATTCAGCCTGAAAGATCTTGCGGTTAAAGTGGATTTCATCTGAGACTGTATGATTTCAAATGCTTCTTTATTGGAATATTCATCCGTAACTCTTACATCTAAAGTGAAAGTACAGGATTCCGGAACGACATTATGCTGAACTCCGGCGTGGATTCCTGACAAAGTAATTTTAACTTCACCCAAATAATCTGAAACCTTCGGAAATCTGAAATTTAAAATATTCTGTAAATCTTCCATGCATTTCACAATCGAATTATCATTGTTCGGATGAGCGGCGTGAGAAGGAGTGCCTTTCATTTCACCATCAATTACCAAAAGTCCTTTTTCTGCAATCGCCAGATTCATCTGCGTGGGTTCTCCTACAATGGCGAGTTCAATATTGGGTAATTGGGGGAAAAGCGCTTCAATACCGTCAAAACCTGAAATCTCCTCCTCTGCCGTCAAAGCTATAATTAAGTTATATTGTAAATTTTCTTTTTCATAAAAGTGTAAAAAAACCTGCGCCATCGAAACCAATGAGGCTCCCGCGTCATTACTTCCCAATCCGAATAATTTCCCGTCTTTTTCAATAGGAACAAACGGATCCAAAGTATACGCTTTGTTCGGTTTTACGGTATCATGATGGGTATTCAGCAAAATAGATGGCTTGAAAACATCAAAATTTTTGTTTACCGCCCAAATGTTATTTTTAAAACGTTTTGTCGGAATCTGATGTTTTTTGAAAAAATTTTCAATTTCCACCGACGTGTTAAATTCATCCTTGCTGAATGACGGAATCTCAATCAGCTTTTTTAATAATTCAACCGCGTTATCCCGCAATTCTTCTTTGCTATAAACAGATTTCAGTTCCTGCATGATGGTTTTCTATATGGTTTTTTAGTTCGGTTTCTTTAATTAAGAATACCTTATTGACATTATTTTTCACTGCTCCTAAAGCATTTTCCAGTTTAGGAAGAATTCCTTTGTGAAGTTTTCCGTCCTCTTTTAGGGTTGAAAATTCGTCTTCGGAGATATTTTTAATAACCGATTCCGGATTGTTCACATCTTCCAAAACTCCTTCTTTATCAAAGCAGTATAACAATTCCACATCATATTTTACGGATAAAGCCTGTGCAATTACCGAAGCAATAGTATCTGCATTGGTATTGAAAAGGTGTCCTTTTTTATCGTGGGTAATTGCCGAAAATACAGGAACCAGTTCCAGTTTCAGCAATTTTGAAATTAATTTTCTGTTTACACTTTTTTCGGTGATATCTCCCACAAATCCGAAATCTATTTCGGCGTTTTCTCTTTTTTTGGCTTTAATTAAGTTCGCATCCGCTCCCGAAAAACCAATGGCTTTACACTTTTTCTGCTGAAGTTTTGCCACGATATTTTTATTGATTCCTCCCGCATAAACCATTGCGACAATATCCAACGTATCTTTATCGGTTATTCTTCTTCCGTTTACGAGTTTTTGCTCAATTCCCAGTTTGTCGGCTAAAGTTGTTGCCAGTTTTCCTCCTCCATGTACCAGAATTTTCTTTTCCTGAATTTCTGCAAACTGCTCTAAAAACTGTTCTAATAATTCCTCGTCATCAATTAACGTTCCGCCAATTTTAATGATGTATAATTTTTCTTTCATTGTATATACTTTTTGGAAAGCCTTGTCAAAGTTTGCAAGGGGAAACCTAACAGGTTTTAAAAACCTGTTAGGTTTGATTGTATTATGCATTCAACTCATCCAAAATTTCCGAAAACACTGCCTGTGCAGAGAAAATCCGGTTTTTTGCCTGCTGATAAATGATTGAATTTTCACCATCCATCACCTCATCACTCAACTCTACATTACGGCGAACCGGAAGACAGTGCATTACCTTTGCCTGATTGGTATTTTTCAGTTTTTCATTCGTCAGCATCCAGTTTTCTTTTACTTCAGGCATTGCTGCGTAATTATCAAAAGACGACCAGTTTTTCACATAAATAAAATCGGCATCTTTCAACGCTTCCTCCTGATTATGAATAATTTTCACATCTTTTGTAAAGTTTTTATCTAAATCATACCCTTCCGGATTGGCAATGACAAAATCTACATCCATTTCCTGCATCCATTCTGCGAAAGAATTTCCTACCGCATGAGCAATCGGTTTGATGTGAGGCGCCCAGGTTAAAACCACTTTCGGTTTACGGTTTACACTGAGCTTGTCGAAGTGCCAGTTTTCGGTAATGGTGATGCAATCTGCCAGACTTTGCAAAGGATGACGTGTCGCAGATTCCAGAGAAATAACCGGAACTTTTGCATGCTGCTCAAACTGGCTTAAAATGCTTTCATTCACATCATCTTCTTTACTTTTCATTCCTGCAAAACAACGAACGGCGATAATATCGCAATATTGATTCAATACTTCAATCGCATCTTTGATATGTTCTACCGTATCTCCGTTCATCACTGCACCATCCGCAAATTCTAAGTTCCATGCTTCCTGTACTGCGTTTAAGGTTAAAACATTTAATCCTAAATTCTGTGCTGCAATCTGACTGCTTAAACGGGTTCTCAAACTTGAATTTAAAAATACAAGTCCAATAGTTTTTCCTTTTCCTTTTTCGGGTTCCGAAAGAGGATTTTCTTTAATTTGTAGAGCTTTTTTTATGATTTGTTGTAAGTTTTCAACATCGCTTACAGAGGTGAATTTTTTCATTTGGTAATTTTTATTTTTTTAATGGACAAATGGAATATCCATTTCATTTTGAATTGATTTTAAAGATTTTTTATCTTACCTACTTGATTGAGTTTTTAACGCTATGGTCGCAAAGTTTTTTTTATTTAACTTGAAAACATTTTCGTTCGCAAGGGCGTTCTACTCAGCTAATGATAATTGTGTTTGTCATTCTGACGAAGGAAGAATCTATTAATATTATAAAAGAGATTCTTCACTACACTTCTGAACTTCGTTCGTAAACCTTCAGTTTATGTTCTGAATGACAGACCACATAATTTTCACAGGTTAAATATTCTCCAATACTTCTTTCAAAGCATTTATGAATAGATCCGTTTCTTCTTTTTTAATATTAAGCGCCGGAAGAATCCTTAAGACCGCTTTATCATTAGAGTTTCCTGTGAAAATATGATGATTGTACAAAAGGCTGTTCCTCACTTCCGAGCAGTCTCTGTCGAGTTCAATCCCAATCATCAAACCTTTCCTTCGGATGTTTTTGATATGTGGAAAATCCTTAATTTCATTTTCAATATATTCGCCCATTTTCTGAGCATTTTCGATGAGATTTTCATCTTTCATGACGTCTAAAACCGCAATTGCCGCTACACAAGCTAAGTGATTTCCTCCGAAAGTCGTTCCCAATAAACCATTACTTGCCTGAAACTTCGGATGAATTAAAACGCCACCAATCGGGAAACCATTTCCCATCCCTTTTGCAGTGGTTATGATATCTGCTTCAATCCCAAATTCCTGATGTGCAAAGAAATAGCCGCTTCTTCCATATCCCGACTGAACTTCATCCAAAATCAAGACAGCATTGTATTTTCCGCACAATTCTTTGATTTTAGTTAAAAATTCAACTGTTGGAATCATAATTCCACCCACTCCCTGAATTCCTTCAATGATGACGGATGAAATTTCATTTCCCTGTTTTTCAAAAACTTCTTCAAGCTGTTCGATATTGTTCCATTCAGACTTAATGAATCTTTCATCATAATTTACCGGAGCTACGATTTTTGGATTGTCCGTCACCGAAACTGCCGCCGAAGTTCTGCCGTGAAAGGAACCTGAAAAATACAGTACCTTATTTTTTCCATTGTGGAAAGAAGCCAGTTTTAAGGCATTTTCATTGGCTTCTGCTCCTGAATTGCATAAAAATAAGTTGTAATCTTCCAAGCCTGAAAGTTTTCCTAATTTTCCCGCCAGTTCAGTCTGTAATTCATTCTGAACCGAATTTGAATAGAATGATATTTTATCTAATTGACTTTTTAATTGATTTTGATAATGGGGATGATTGTGCCCAATAGAAATCACCGCATGACCTCCGTAAAAATCAAGATATTTTTCTCCTTTATCATCCCAGAGAAATGATCCCTGTGCTTTTACCGGATTGATGTTGAATAATGGATATACGTTGAATAAATTCATCTTAGTTGATTGTTTTTGATTGATAGTTGCTAGTTTTTACAACATCATCTTTAAATTTTTCTTTTCTAATTTTTCTTTTGCCTTGAAGCAAAAGAAACAAAAATTCAAGACTGGAAAATTCTGCTAAAAATTTAAATTGAATCCTAAAATCCCCAAAACTCGCACGAATTGACTATTTGTTCTTTGATTGAGAATTTGTCTCGTGCTCAAACAGTGGGAATTTTTTAACGGATTAAATTTCAATTTTCTTAACGCTCCATTTTCCTAGGTCATTTTTAAGATTAATTCTAAATTTCCCTCCCAATCCATCGCAATTAATGAATTGATTTTTAATATTTTTAATTTAATTGATTTCTTTTGTCTTGAAACAAAAGAAACAAAAGTTCAAGACTGGAAACTCCGGCTAAAATTTTAAATAATTTCCTAAAATTTCTAAACTCGGGCGGAAAGCAATAATTCGTTTTTTCAAGAGTTTTTTGTCCCGCCACTCAAACAGAAGAAATTTTTTAACGGAAATTCTTCAAAATTTCTTAACGCTTCCGTTTCCTAGGTCGTTTTAAATTATGCTGTAAAAATTCACAATTGACTTATTGACAATTCACATTCTGAATTCACCTCTAAAATGCAAGAGGCTTCAGGTCCAATCCTGAATTTTCTTCCCAGCCCATGGCGATATTCATGTTTTGAACTGCCTGTCCGGAAGCGCCTTTCAACAAATTGTCAATCGCTGAGTGAATGACCGCAACATTCCCACATTTTTCAATCTGTATCACACAGCGATTGGTATTGACAACTTGTTTTAAATCAATTGCTTTTTCGCTTACCTGTACAAAAGGTTCATCTGCATAAAAATCTTCAAACAACTGATAGATTTCTGAAAGTTCTGCATCTGTTTTCACGGTGGAACTTGTAAAAATTCCTCTCGCAAAATCTCCTCTCCATGGAATAAAATTGAGACTAACTTCATTGATATTAAAAGAAACTAATTGTTGTAAAATCTCATCTACATGTTGGTGTTTCAGAGTTTTATACGCCGAAATATTATCGTTCCTCCAAGTAAAATGGGTCGTTGCCTGTAAAGACTGACCTGCACCTGTGGAACCTGTGATTCCTGTTGTATATACTTCATTCAACAAACCTTTTTGAGCTAAAGGAAGCAGAGCGAGTTGAATTGCTGTGGCAAAACATCCAGGACTGGCAATGCTTTTCGCCCCTGAAAGTTGTTTTTTATTGATTTCAGGTAATCCGTAGATAAAATTTCTGTTTCCGAAATTTCCATCGAGGCGAAAATCGTTCCCTAAATCAATCACCACTGTTTCATCTTTTACAGAATTCTGAATCAGCCAATTCTGACTTTCTTTGTGAGGAAGGCATAGAAACAGAATATCGACTTCTTCAGGCTGATCCGTTAAAACCATTTCACAAACCGTCGTTAAATCCGGGTACAAATCTGAAATTTTTGTTCCCGAATTTGAACGGCTATATAAAAAACTCAATGATACATTGGGATGAAGAACCAACAGACGAACCAGTTCGCTTCCTGTGTAACCGTTGGCTCCGATGATTCCTATTTTCTTTTTCATTTTATTATTTTCCATAGGTTTTCACCTACGGTTATTGTTATTGAACCCTTAGGGTTCTTTGTTTATATTCATCTTTTAATCCATAGGTTTTACCTACGGCTATTCGTATTGAACCCTTCGGGTTCATTGGTCTTCGACTCTCTCGCAGCCCGACTTGAACGGAAATCCTTTTGTGAGGTGGAAGGACGAATAAAAGACTGTTATCCTTCGACAAGCTCAGGATAAACTACAGGCGGATAAAGCTGCCCAAATTTTATTTATTGATCTGATGATATATGTTTAAAGAATTGCTAACAATCTTTGTATAGCCTTTTACATCTTCGCCTGTCCATGCCTTGTTTGCTTCTCCGTAGCTTCCGAATTTGTCTGACATCAAATCATGTTCAGACTCAATTCCGTTTAAGATAAATCGGTAAGGATGGAGGGTTACAAATACTTTTCCGCTGACTGTTTTTTGAGAATCAATAAGGAAAGACTCGATATTTCTCATCACAGGATCTAAGAAAAGTGCTTCGTGAAGCCAGTTTCCGTACCAGTCGGATAATTGGGACTTCATCATCTGCTGATATTTTGAAAGCGTATGTTTTTCTAATAAATGATGGGATTTGATAATCACTGAAGCCGCCGCTGCCTCGAAACCTACCCTTCCTTTAATTCCGACAATGGTATCTCCTACGTGAACATCACGCCCGATTCCGTAAGCCGAAGCCAATTCTTCGATTTTCTGAATCGCGTAAACCGGATTTTCAAAACTTTCTCCGTTTACAGAGATAATTTCACCATTTTTAAACTCAATTTCCAATTCAGAGGGTTGATTTTCTTTAATTTGTGACGGAAAAGCTTCTTCAGGAAGATAATTTCTTGAAGTCAGTGTTTCCTTTCCACCAACTGAAGTTCCCCAAAGTCCTTTATTCACAGAATATTGTGCTTTCTGAAATTCCATTTCATAGCCGTGACTTTTCAAAAATTCGATTTCTTCTTCACGGGAAAGAGCCATATCACGAATGGGCGTAATGATCTCTAAATTCGGACACATTACCTGAAAAATGAGATCAAAACGAACCTGATCATTTCCCGCTCCCGTACTTCCGTGCGCAATTGCATCCGCGCCGATTTCAATCGCATATTTTGCAATTTCCTGCGCCTGAATGGTACGCTCCGCACTTACAGACAGAGGATAGGTATTGTTTTTCAGAACATTACCGAAAATCAGATATTTTACACAAGAATTGTAATAATCTTCTTGAGCATCAACGCACCTGTATTCTTTTACCCCAAGATTCAGGGCTTTTTTCTCCAGTTCTTTTTCTTCATCTTTGGAAAAACCTCCGGTGTTTACAGTAACTGCATACACATCATATCCCAGTGTTTCGCTGAGATATTTGGCGCAGTAAGAGGTATCGAGACCTCCGCTAAATGCTAAAACTACTTTCTTGCTCATTATTGTATCTGTTTTCAGACTGATTATTTTCAGTGCTGTTTTTTGTATTATCGGGAACGAAAAGCATTGCTGTGCAAAGGCAGTTTTTCCGTTCTTTTTTCATTAAAATATCATAATTCACGCAGCTTTTACAGCCGTTCCAGAATTCTTCATCCTGAGTAAGTTCAGAATAAATAACGGGTTTATATCCTAAATCGCTGTTGATCTTCATGACTGCCAAACCGGTAGTTAATCCAAAAATTTTAGCGTTTGGGTATTTTTTTCGGGACAAAGCGAATACTTTGTCCTTGATTAAGGTTGCCACTCCCAAATGCCTGAATTCGGGAGAGACAATAAGCCCGGAATTGGCAACAAACTGACCGTGAGACCATGTTTCTATATAACAGAAACCCACCCACTTTCCTTTATCGGTGGCGACTACAGCGTTACCTTCAGTAATTTTTTTACTGAGGTATTCTATGGAACGTTTGGCAATCCCCGTTCCTCTGCGCTGTGCAGAATCGTACATTTCCTGCTGTATTTCACTCACATACATCAGATGCATGGATGAGGAAATTTCTATTTCCATTTATTTATCTAAATTTTTTGGCAAATTTAAAATATAATTTCTTTTAAAACCAAATAAAAAAGATAATTTTATTGAATTAAATTAATATACAGGTAATTTTATCTTTACACGAAATTAATATTTTGCTAAATTATTATATATTTGCTAAAAAGATATATTTATGGAAAATCGCTGCCCGAAATGCAACACAGACAAAGTGGTTAAAAGCGGAATTGTAAACAACAAACAACGCTTTCTATGCAAAGATTGCAACTATTATTTCACGGTAAAAAAACTGGGAAAACAAATAGATGATTACTACGTAACCAAAGCTTTACAGCTCTATCTCGAGGGATTGAGTTTTCGTGAAATTGAAAGAATTATTGGCGTTTCTCATGTGACGATCAGTTCATGGATCAAGAAATACAATATTACAAGACCTCCGCATTCTGAATTTCATCCGGTGTATAAAATCCTAAAACAAAATGAACTGATTGACTACATGAGCAAAGAAGAAAATCTGAAGAATTCAGGATTAATTATCACTCAGTTTGCAGACAAATATATGCTCATCAAATGGGAGAGATTTAAGAAATAACTACAAAATCAATTGAAAATAAATGAATTGAAAATTTAAAATCCTGCTCAATACCAATAAATACTAAACTCAAGACTTAGAACTTTAAGATCTATCTATATACTTACCATTAATATATATTAAATTTCTTTAAATAAATTTTTAATTACAATTTGGCTTTCACAAAAAACAACGCCAAAAATTGATAATTTATGAAGAAATTAATCACTTTTATTGGATTGGCTTTAATCAGCAATTCTTTACACGCTCAAGGTTCGCCGGATTACGGAAGCGGATTAAAAATTAATCTCAATCAGCAGGGCGATAAATATGTCAGGTTCATTTTATGGGATCAGTTTTGGTTGAGGAACACGCAGATGAATCCGGGAAGTATGGTTGGCGGAGAACCCACAGACAATTCATGGAGTCTGGGAAACAGGAGATTACGTACTTTGGCGTACGCTCAGATTTCCAAAAGATATATGATCTTAGCGCATTTTGGGATTAACAATCAGACATTTATCAATGGAGGCGGTTCGGGAACTTCAGGAACAGGAGGTTATGGAAACGGTAAAAAACCGCAGCTCTTTTTCCATGATGCATGGAACGAATACGCTGTATTTTTACCCGGAGAAGCAGGAAAATTTACCTTGTCTTTAGGGGCGGGACTTCATTACTACATGGGACTTTCCCGAATGACGATGGCATCAACATTAAACTTCCTTACGGTTGACTCCCCTATTTTTACATGGCCTTTAATCGACAATTCTGATCAGTTTGCGAGACAACTGGGAATGTTTGCGAAAGGTAAATACGGAAAACTGGAATACCGTTTCAGCTTAAACAAACCTTTTGCAACGGATTTAACTCCGGTAAATGTTACCGATCCTGCTAAAGCGGTTGCCGTGGACAACAACGGAAACCCCAATTTTTCAAAAGCCGGATATGTAGAGTATCAGTTTTTAGATGAAGAATCCAATGTATTGCCTTTCAAAGTGGGTTCTTATCTGGGAACCAAAAAAGTTTTTAATCTTGGCGCAGGATTTTACCATCAAAAAGACGGAACCCGAACTTCTGTAAATTCCACCATTGAAAAGCATGACATTACGCTTGTTGCTGTAGATGCTTTTGCAGATATTCCTTTGGGAAATGCTAAAAATAAAATGGCAGTTTCCGCGTATGCAGGTTATTACAACTATCAGTTTGGTCCGAATTACGTGAGAAATTTAGGAATTATGAACATTGCTGCTTCTGATCCGAATTTTACGGGAAGCAAAGCTATTGCAGGAGTAGGAAATCTACAGCCGACCATCGGAACAGGGAATATTATCTATGCACAAGCCGGATTGCTATTGCCAAGTCAGGCAGAAAAACCGAAAATCAGAATCCAGCCTTTCGCAGCATATACTCACAAGAATTTTGAAGCATTTGACAAATCTTCGTCACAGTTTGATGTGGGTGCAAACTGGTTCATAGACGGTCATCATGCGAAAATTACCACACAGTATTCAACAAGACCGGTTTATACGAGCCCTACGGAAAGCCCTTCTTCAAAAGGGGAATTCATTGTACAGTTCCAGATTTATTTATAAAAATATTAATCATTATTTTTTTACAATCGCAAAGTTTTTTTTAAACCTGAACGTTTTTAAGACGCAAGAAAATCAAAGATTTTCAGCAAGTCCCTTTTAAATTTTATCGAAGATAAAATCTTTGCGCCTTACAACATAAAGCATTTAAAATTTTCCTTGTGTCCTTGCGATAAAAAACAAAAACTATCAAAATCCAATCAACTTAAACTAACATCAAAAATTAAAGCATATGAGCGATAACAATGAAATAAGCTACGAGAATATGACGGATAAGCAAAAGAATCGTACGATCTGGAGCGTCATTACAGCATCATCTCTCGGAACACTGATCGAATGGTACGATTTCTACATTTTCGGAAGTCTTGCCGTTGTACTGGCTACTAAATTTTTCCCGGCAGATAATCCTACTGCAGCATTTTTATCTACATTAGCTACTTTTGCCGCAGGATTTGTCGTGAGACCTTTCGGAGCGCTGTTTTTCGGAAGATTAGGTGATCTTATCGGGAGAAAATATACTTTTTTAGTTACTTTACTGATTATGGGATTTTCTACATTCCTTATCGGATGTATTCCCAGTTATGAAACTATAGGATTTATGGCTCCTGTTTTGGTATTAATTTTAAGATTATTACAGGGATTGGCTTTAGGAGGAGAATATGGAGGAGCTGCGACCTACGTGGCAGAATATGCACAACCCGGAAGAAGAGGCTACTGGACTTCATGGATCCAGACTACCGCAACAGCCGGACTTTTCATTTCACTTATTGTAATTATGGTGACAAAAACCACTCTTTCCACTGAGGAATTTGACGGTTGGGGATGGAGAGTTCCGTTCTGGATTTCGATATTAATGGTGGGGGTTTCTTACATCATCAGAAAAAACATGAAAGAATCTCCGCTTTTTGCCAAAGCTAAAAGTGAAGGAAAAACTTCCAAAAATCCGTTAAAGGAAAGTTTCGGAAACAAACTGAACTTCAAATTTGTTCTTCTTGCCTTATTCGGGGCAGCAATGGGACAAGGGGTAATTTGGTATACAGGACAATTTTATGCGATGAGCTTCCTTCAGAAAGTGATGAATATTGAATCGATTCAGGTGGATTATTTAATGGCAACTGCTTTGTTTTTAGGAACTCCTTTTTTCGTTTTCTTTGGATGGCTTTCTGATAAAGTTGGAAGAAAAGCAATCATGATGACCGGAATGCTGATCGCGATTTTCGCATACAGACCGATTTATGACAATATGTTTAAAAGCGTTGATTTAAAATCCAAAACCGTTGCAGAAAGCGGTCTGGTTGAAAAAAGAACGTCAAAAATTCATGACAAAATTGCGACGGACAGTTTAATCACTTTCCACAAAGAAACGCTTTTCACGGACGGAACTTTAGCTAAAAAAGACAGCATTGTACACTGGTCTCCAACCGGACCTGTGATGAAAGACGGAAAAGCAGAAGAAGCAAAAGTAACTAAATCGATAAAGATCAACGACAGCACAAAATGGTATCTTGTATTTTTAGTTTTTATTCAGGTGATTTTTGTAACGATGGTTTACGGTCCTATTGCTGCATTTTTAGTTGAAATGTTCCCGGTAAGAATCCGCTACACCTCGATGTCATTGCCTTATCATATCGGAAACGGAGTTTTTGGAGGGCTGCTTCCTGCTGTTGCCACTTATCTCGTAACCACAGGAAAAGATGGAGGACATCCTGAATGGTATCTGGAAGGACTTTGGTATCCTATAGGCGTTGCTGGAGTCTGTCTTTTAGTCGGATTAATTTATCTAAAAAATAAGAACAATAATATTCACGATTAATCCCTGAATCACTTAAAAATTTATTAATTTTAAAACTACTAAAATGAACGGACTAAAAAAAATATTAGGCGTACTCTGGATCGCCATTGCATTAGTTGTAGGATATTTCGGAATTACAGTAATGGGAATTCCAAAAATCACCTCAGGAAAACAGGAAGATCTGGTTTTTGGAGTCATTATCCTTTGTGTACTGATGCCGATTATTTCCGGCGGAATGGCAATTTTTGGCTACTATGCACTAATTGGGGAATATTCTGACGATAAAGTTTAATCTATTGATGATGAATGATAATTGATTGATGATACAAAAATGTCAGATAATCAATTATCATTCATCTAATTATCATATATGAAAAAAAGACACGAACAAAAACTTATCATTCTGAGCATCGGACTTCTGATAGCCTTCAGCATTCCTGTTTCGTTGCTTTTCAACAATGACCTGGAAGTTTTCGGTTACCCGATGATTCTGGTTTATATTTTCGCTGTCTGGATGGTTTCCATCATTATTTCTTTTGTAATCGTAAAAAAATATGATGAGTAGTTTCGCTTTATTCACCGTAGTTTTGTTTTATCTGGCACTTTTGTTCTTAGTCGCTCATCTGGCGGAGAAGAAAAAGAGCAAGCTTTGGATCAACAATCCTTACATCTACGCGCTTTCCCTCGCCGTGTACTGTACCGCATGGACGTACTACGGAAGCATTGGTGTGGCGGCAACAAGCGGACTTAATTATCTTCCGATTTATGTGGGACCGATTATGGTAATTCCTGCATGGATTTACATCAACACAAGGATTGTAAGAATCTCTAGAGTGAATAAGATCAGCAGTTTAGCTGATTTTATTTCTTTACGATATGGGAACAGCAGAAGTTTCAGCGCAATTATTACGGTGGTTTGTCTTTTGGCAATTGTTCCGTACATTGGTTTGCAGATCAAGGCTATTTCTGAAACTTTTCATCTGGTAACCAAAACAGCGATTTCTAAAAACATTTTAACGGATAACGCAACTTTCGTTGTTGTTTTAATTGCTTTATTTTCATCCTATTACGGAACACGTTATGTTGATGCTTCGGAAAAACGTTTGGGAATAATTTCCGCTATTGCACTGGAAAGTTTTCTTAAACTGTTCTTTATCATTATTTTAGGATTATTCGTTATTTACTTTGCATTTGACGGATTCTCGGATATTTACCAAAAGGCAAGTCTTTTCAAAGATTTTAAAGAAAAAAATACGTTCAACGGTATTGAAGGCGCTATGAACTGGATGGTGCTCTGCATGATTTCCGGAACAGCAATCTGTATTCTTCCAAGACAGTTTCATACCGCAATCGTAGAAAACCGACAGGAAAAACACATCAAAACAGCCATCTGGTTTTTTCCGCTGTATTTATTGATTTTTACGATTTTCATTTTTCCTATTGCATGGGGAGGAAGACTGATTTTTAATGGACAGAACGTCAATCCGGAGTTCTACTCTATCCTGATTCCGCAGTATTTTGACAATACCTTAATTACGGTTTTGGTTTTTCTGGGAGGTTTAAGCTCATGCATTTCGATGATTATTATTTCCGCGATCACCTTATCCATCATGCTTTCCAATAATCTGATCATTCCTTACGGACTTTTGGGTAAATTTAAATCTGAAAACGAAGTTCAGAATACCAGAAATATTACCAACATCAGAAAATTCAGCATTTTTGCGCTGATTATCATGGCTTTTGGTTTTTACAAATACTTTATTTTAAAAACTTCGCTGGATTCTGTCGGACTCATTTCTTTCGTTGTCATTGCTCAATTGGCACCTGCTTTTTTCGGAGCTATTTTCTGGAGACGAGGGAGTTATAAAGGTGCTGTTATCGGTTTATTGGCAGGATTGGCAATCTGCTATTTCGGATTAATCATTCCACAATACTACTTCTCTTACAATCAGGAATTTAAAGGTGTTTTAAGAGAGCTTTATGACGCTTTTGACTTTTTTAAAATTTCTTTTCTGGGTAGAATCCCACAAATTTTCTTCTGGTCGCTTTTAGTGAACACTGCTTTATTTTCTATCATTTCGGTGAGCACCAAAGGCAATTACCGTGAAAGAAATTTTGCTGAATTGTATGTAGACATTGATAAGTACATTCAAAACCACGAAAATGCTTTTATCTGGCGCGGAACAGCCTACGTTTCCGACATTAAAAATATTCTGGAACGATTTTTAGGTAAAAACAAAACGGAACAAGCATTAAGAATTTTTAATTTAAAATATAATATTGATTCGCAGACGGAAACCGCCGATTCCAGATTTATTAAGTTCTCCGAAAACCTTCTTGCGGGTAGAATCGGAACGGCTTCTGCCAAAATCCTTATCGAAGGGGTAACCAAAGAAGATAAAATTTCTTTAAAGGAAGTTTTAAACATTCTTGAAGAATCAAAAGAAACCATCACGCTTAATAAAAAGCTTACCGAACAATCGGAAGAGCTACAGAAGTTATCCGATGATCTGAGAAATGCCAATGAAAACCTCATCATCAAAGACCGTCAGAAAGACGATTTTCTGGATTCTGTTGCCCATGAATTAAGAACCCCGATTACCGCCATCCGTTCCGCCGGAGAAATTTTAGCCGATGATGACGATATTCCTTTGGAAATTAAAAAGGAATTTTTAAACAACATCATCACAGAATCCGACAGGCTGAGTGAGATCATCAACGATATTCTGTATCTGGACAAATTGCAGCATGGTGAAATCGTACTGCACATTCAGGAAAATAATATTCTTGAAACGTACAAAAAAGCAGTCAACCCTCTTATGCATCTTATTCAGCAGAAAAATATTCATCTGAGTGAAGTCAATCTTCTCAATCAGTTTTTATTTAAATATGATGAAGCAAGAATGATACAGCTTTTTCAGAATATTTTAGGAAATGCTTTGAAATTTACGGATGAACAGGGAACTATTCAGACCAAATTATCAGAAACAGAAGATGGGTTAATCATTAAAATTTTCAATACCGGAAAGCATATTCCCGAAGAGGATCTGGAAATGATTTTCGATAAATTTTACCAGTCGAAAAATCAAAATATTTTGAAACCAACGGGAAGCGGACTGGGACTGGCTATTTCAAAAAAAATCACAGAAGCTCAGGGCGGAACCATAAAAGCAGAAAACAGCGGATTGGGTGTTACTTTTACGATTGCCCTGCCAAAAGAACAAGAAGGAGGAGAACCCGAAGGGTTCAATTTAAATAGCCTTAGGTGAAACCCATGGAAACAGATGAATAAAATGATGCCGGAACCCGAAGGGTTCAATAATAAAAAAAAAAAAAAAAAATGGGAACGTATCGACAAATATTTTATCATATTGTTTTCGGAACAAGGCATCGGGAACAAACAATTAATGAAGAAAATGAATCAGAGCTATACAAATATATTTGGGGAATTTTAAAAAATAAAAAGTGTAAATTATATAGAATTAACGGAATGCCGAATCACATTCATATTTTTTGTGACGTTCATCCGAATATCACTCTCAGCAACCTTGTAAAAGATATAAAAGTTGCATCCAATTTATGGATGAAAGAATCGGGATTATTTCCTGAATTTTCAGGATGGCAGGAAGGATATGGAGCGTTTACCTATTCATTAAAGGATAAAGAAACAATAATAAATTATATAAAAAATCAGAAACATCACCATAAAGCAGAGACTTTTGATGACGAATTTAAAAAACTTTTAGCAGAACATGGAATCGAGCCGGAATTAAATTAATAAAATTCAACCCTTACGGGTTGGTTTGATACGAATCATTATTCCATAGGTTACACCTACGGCTATTTAAATTGAACCCTTCGGGTTCTCCAAAAGAAACAAAAAAACAATGCAGTTGAACAATAAGACAACCACAATATGAAGAAGATAATCATTGCCGATGACGAGCACAAAATATTAATGTCGCTGGAATACAGCTTTAAGAAAAACGGATACGATGTATTTATTGCAAGAGACGGAACAGAAGTCCTGGAATTCCTGAAAACAATGACTCCCGACGTCATTTTACTGGATATTATGATGCCGAATCTTGATGGATACAGTACTTTAGAAATCATTAAACAGGATGAAAAACTGAAAGATACAAAAGTAATTTTCCTAAGTGCCAAAAACAATCCGAAAGACATCGAAAAAGGTCTGGAAATGGGAGCCGATGCTTACGTTACAAAGCCTTATTCAATAAAAAAACTCATGCAGCAGATAGAAGAAATGTTTTAATACATTTTACACACCGTCATTGCGAACGAAGTGAAGCAATCTCAACAAAATATTAAAAGATTGCTTCGTCACTACGCTCCTCGCAATGACAAAAACACAAAAACTAATATGAATACAGATATTTTATTTAAGCAAAGCATAGAAGACAAAGAGAATTTCTGGAAAGAACAGGCTCAGGAAATCAGTTGGTTTGAATTTCCGAAAACCATTACTTCTAATGACGAAAACCACTACAACCAATGGTTTCCGGACGGAAAACTCAATATGTGCTATTTATGTATTGATAAACATATTGAAGAGGGTTTTGGAGATCAGGTTGCAGTTATTTACGATTCTCCGGTAACGAACCAAAAGCAAACCTACACCTTCAATCAAGCCAAAGAAGAAATTTCAAAATTGGCAGGAGGATTAATTTCTTTAGGTTTAAAAAAAGGCGATACCGCCGTTATTTATATGCCGATGATTCCACAGACTTTGTTTTCCATGCTTGCGTGTGCAAGAATCGGAATCATTCATAATGTGGTTTTCGGAGGTTTTGCGCCGCATGAACTGGTGGTGAGAATTGACGACTGCAAACCAAAAGCATTAATTACGGCAACCGCAGGAGTCGAAATCGCAAAAAGAATTCCTTATCTGCCTTTGGTAGAAAAAGCGATCGAACTGGCTCAGGATAAAGTAGACCACATCATTGTGTACAACAGAAAACTGGTTGATAATCAACATGAAATGTTTGATGGATTAATTGATTACGAAGAATTGGTACAGGATTCAGAACCTGCGGATTGCGTTTCGGTGGAATCCACTCATCCACTCTATTTGCTGTATACTTCCGGAACAACGGGAAAACCAAAAGGTGTTGCAAGAGATACAGGAGGTTACGCCACCGCGTTGAAGTTTTCAATGAAATATATTTATGGAATCGAACCGGGAGAAACTTTTTGGGCAGCTTCCGATTTCGGATGGGCAGTTGGTCACAGTTATACCGTTTACGGTCCTTTAATCAACAGAAATTCAACGATTATTTTTGAAGGAAAACCTATTATGACGCCCGATGCGGGAACATTCTGGAGAATTATTTCCGAATATAAAGTAGCAGCCATGTTTACCGCTCCTACTGCAATCAGAGCCATCAAAAAAGAAGATCCGAATGGAGAATTGGTGAAAAAGTATGATTTAAGCCACTTCAAAAAGCAGTTTTTAGCAGGAGAAAGATGTGATGTTGCCACTCTGGATTGGTTTGCAGAACACATCGGCGTTCCGGCAATCGATCACTGGTGGCAGACAGAATCCGGTTCACCCATGTTGGGTTTAATGACTTTTAATGAAGAATACAAAATAAAAAGAGCTTCCGCAGGAAAACCAATTCCCGGCTATGATATTAAAATTTTCGATGAAAACGGCTATGAACTGGATGCGCATCATGAAGGTTATTTAGTTATAAAATTACCGCTTCCTCCCGGAGCTTTATTGGGAATCTGGAAAGATAATGACCGTTTTGAGAAAAGCTATCTCTCGCAGTACAAAGGCTATTATTTTTCCGGAGACGGAGCCATAAAAGATGAGGACGGCTACATTTTCATTACCGGAAGAGTGGATGATGTTATTAATGTTGCAGGACACCGTCTTTCCACTTCAGAAATGGAAGAAATTGTTTCCTCTCATCCTGATGTTGCAGAATGCGCTGTTGTAGGAATTGATGATGAGCTGAAAGGACAGATTCCTTTTGCAACGGTTGTTTTAAAAAACGGTTCATCTATTTCCGAAGATCAAGTAGAAAAGGATATCGTAAAAACAGTCCGAGAAAAAATAGGGGCTGTTGCCTGTCTTAAAAATGTGATGGTTGTAAAACGCTTACCTAAAACCCGTTCAGGAAAAATTTTAAGAAAGCTGATCCGAACTTTACTGGACGGAAAAGAATTCCAGATTCCGTCGACGATTGATGATGAAAAGATCATTGAAGAAATTCAGGAAAAAATTGGAGATTACAGAAGATAAAATATAAAATTGTTTAAACTATTTCAGGATTAACCACAAAAGTTTAAACAGATTTTAAAATAGACTAAAAATTTAAATAATAAAATTTCAAAAAAGAAAGGATATGAGAAACTATCAGATAGAAAACCTACCGCAATATTTTGAAGAGTATAAAAAATCGATCAAAAATCCTAAAAAATTCTGGGACAAAATTGCAGATGAAAATTTCGTGTGGTATCAAAGATGGAGCAAGGTTGTGAAATACGATATGAATGAAGCCAAAATTTCGTGGTTTAAAAATGCTAAATTAAATATTACCAAAAACTGCATCGACAGACATTTAGCGGTAAGAGGCGATAAAACGGCAATCATCTGGGAACCGAACGATCCAAAAGAAGAAGCACAGCATATTTCTTACAACGAACTCTATAAAAGAGTGAACAAAACCGCCAATGTTCTTCGTGAAATGGGCATCGAAAAGGGCGACAGAGTCTGCATTTATCTTCCCATGATCCCTGAATTAGCCATCACAATGCTGGCTTGTGCAAAACTGGGAGCCGTTCATTCCGTTATTTTCGCAGGATTTTCGGCATCGGCAGTTTCTTCAAGAGTAAATGACTGCGGTGCAAAAATGGTCATCACCTCAGACGGAAGCTACAGAGGAAACAAAGTTTTAGATCTTAAAAGCATTGTAGACGAAGCTCTGGAAAAAACACCGAGCGTAGAAAAAGTTTTGGTGGTAAAAAGAACCAACAATGAAGTGAAAATGAAGGAGCACAGAGATTTCTGGATGGAAGATCTTTACGAAAACGCCTCTCCGGATTTCGTTACCGTAATTATGGATGCAGAAGATCCGCTGTTCATTCTGTACACTTCCGGTTCTACGGGAAAACCTAAAGGAATGCTTCACACCTGTGCCGGATATATGGTGTACACCGCGTATACTTTTAAAAATGTATTCAATTATAAAGAAAATGATATTTACTGGTGTACCGCAGATATCGGCTGGATTACAGGACATTCCTATATCCTTTACGGACCGCTTTTAAACGGTGCAACCACTGTTATTTTCGAAGGCGTTCCTACATATCCTGAACCGGACAGATTCTGGGAAGTGATTGAAAAACATAAAATTACACAGTTTTACACAGCTCCGACTGCCATTCGTTCTCTGGCTAAAGAAAGTTCAGAATGGGTAGACAAACACGATTTAAGCTCGTTAAAAGTGATCGGTTCTGTTGGAGAGCCCATTAATGATGAAGCTTGGCATTGGTTCAACGATCATGTAGGTAACAAGAAATGTCCGATTGTAGATACTTGGTGGCAGACAGAAACCGGAGGAATTATGATCTCTCCTCTCCCTTTCGTTACCCCTACAAAACCAACGTACGCTACACTTCCTTTACCGGGAATTCAGCCTGTTCTGATGGACGATAAACGCAACGAAATTACCGGAAATCAGGTGACGGGAAATCTCTGCATCCGTTTTCCATGGCCGGGAATTGCAAGAACGATCTGGGGAGACCATCAAAGATACAAGGAAACGTATTTTACCGCTTTTCCGGGGAAATATTTCACTGGAGACGGTGCTTTGAGAGATGAAGTCGGCTATTACAGAATTACAGGTCGTGTAGACGATGTGATTATTGTTTCCGGACACAATTTAGGAACAGCCCCAATTGAAGACAGCATCAATGAACATCCTGCTGTAGCGGAATCTGCAATCGTAGGTTATCCTCACGACATCAAAGGAAATGCGCTGTACGGTTTCGTGATCCTGAAAGAATCCGGAGAAAGCAGAGATAAGGAAAACCTGAAAAAAGAAATTAATCAGTTGATTTCAGATCAGATCGGTCCGATTGCGAAGCTTGATAAAATCCAGTTTGTTTCAGGACTTCCGAAAACACGTTCCGGAAAAATCATGCGTAGAATCCTCAGAAAAATTGCAGAAGGAGATTTCAGCAACTTCGGAGACATCACTACCCTTTTAAATCCTGAAATTGTTGAAGAAATCAAGAACGAAAGAATCTAATATTTTTTACTGAAAACCTATATATAACCTCGCAGAAATGTGAGGTTTTTTTGTTATTTTTAAATTCAATTTATCATCATGAAAAAGCTTATTCTTCTGACATTTTCAACTGTTTTTCTGAACGCTCAAAACTATAAAATATCAGATTTTTCTAAAGATTACTATGCGACAGTTACTAAAAACTCAAGAGACAAAACATCACAGATCCTCAAAGTTTTTAGTTTAAAAAATAAAAAACCGCTTATCACGCAAACGGTAAATTTAAGCGAGTATGATTTTAAAAATACCCAATCCAATATTGCAGAAATCCCATATGGTCATCAAAGTATTATTATCTATGATGATTTTAATTTTGACGGTAAAAAAGACATTGCAATAAAATATGGTTATGAAAGCTGCTACGGCGGTCCGTCGTTTGTGGTTTATCTTTATGAAAATAACACATTTGTTGAAAATGCAGATTTTTCAGATCTAGCCCAAAACTATTGTGGCTTTTTTGATGTCGATAAAGCTAAAAAGCAGATTCATGTCATGACTAAGTCTGGCTGCTGTTGGCATCAATATTCCGATTTCATTATAAAAAATGGCTCACCTTTTCTTCTGAAACAATCTGAAGAAGAGCTCGATGCTTCCGGTCTTTATTATGAAACGGCAGTTAAAGAATGGAAAAACAGATACATCAATTATAAATACAAAACCATTGATACTGATATTGTAAGTAAATACATTCTTTTCTCCTACACGCTGGAAAACAACAAAAAAATGTACCTCATTAAAACTGAAACAAACCATCTGTATTATTTTTTCACTAAAAAAAACGGAGATATTGAACTTCTTTACCGTGATGTATTTTTCTATTCAAAAAAAGAAAATTCGCTTTCTTTCGAAAGTGGCAATGTGCGTTATACGATTTTTAATAATAAGATCGAGGTTATGGTGAATACGGCAAAAACCATCATCAATGCTAAAACCGAAACGAGGAGAAATAATATCTCAAATGTTTACAATTCTTTTAAAAATGAAAATATAGAAAATCTGGAAATTATTAATTAGAAAAAAATCAAACGGTTTCCAATAGATACTTTCAAATAAATTATTATTTTTTATAGATTTTACATTAAAACAATTATTTAATTAAAATTTTATTAAAATACATGGGTTAATATCACTAAATTTATAATCAACTTAAAAACTATTGCTTATGTCAAATATATTAGCTGGATTATTTGGACATCACAGCGATTATAAAAAAATAGAAACAGACCTTGAAAACTCAGGTTTCACAGATTCAGAATATATTGTCTATCTTCATGATGATGAGCTACATTCCCAATATTTGGTAAGTGTAGCCGTAAAAGACCACCATCAGACAGATAATGCTTCCTCTATTTTCAGCCGGAATAATGTGCTAAAAACCTATCTTTTTGAAAACATAGAAATTGAGCAGGCAAATTATATGAACATCAAAAGGTTTATCGATGCCAGAAATAAAGCGGAAATCCACGACAGTCCGGATATAAGAATAAAAACCTCTACTGCCGGAATGGATTCTGAAGTAAAATTTTAACCATTCAAGATAAAAATTAATAACCGAAATCCGCAGAGCGTTCTGCGGATCTTTTAATGCTGAAAACTGCAAAAAATTTCGTATTTTCGTGTAAATATAGGCTTTTACACAAATGAGTTACGACTTAGAACAGGAAAACAAGGATATCCTTGCAAGGTATAAGGATCTGATTTCGAATACATACAGAACTTTAGATGAGGAAAATAACAAGCTCATCCGAAAGGCGTTCGATATAGCGCTCGATGCGCACAAAGATCAGCGAAGAAAATCTGGTGAACCCTACATTTACCATCCCATTGCTGTTGCCAAAATTGTAGCAACGGAAATCGGTTTGGGAGCCACTTCCATTGCGTGTGCCTTGCTGCATGATGTGATCGAAGATTCTGACTACACTTATGAAGACCTGAAGAAAATTTTTGGAGAGAAAATAGCCAATATCGTGAACGGACTCACGAAAATCTCCATCATGAATCATCAGAATATTTCGGTGCAGTCTGAGAATTACAGAAAGCTTCTGTTGACGCTGTCTGAAGATTTCAGGGTAATTCTTATTAAGATTGCAGACCGTCTTCACAATATGCGTACTCTGGAAAGCATGGCTCCGGACAAGCAGAAGAAAATTGCTTCCGAAACCGTATACATTTACGCTCCGATGGCGCATCGTCTCGGATTATACAACATCAAATCTGAGCTTGAAGACCTTTCTTTAAAGTATAACAATCCGGATGTTTACAAAGAAATTACGGAGAAATTAGAACTTGCCAAAGAAAGCCGCGAAAGATATATTGAGGAATTTAAAAAAGAAGTTTCTGAGAAATTAAATGAAGAAGGATTAAATTTCAAAATTAAAGGACGTGCGAAAGCCATTTCTTCGATTTACAGGAAAATGCTGAAACAGGGCGTTTCCTTTGAAGAGGTTTTCGACAATTACGCCATCAGAATAATTTATAAATCGGATGCCAAAAACGAAAAATTCCTGGCTTGGAAAATTTACTCCATTGTAACGGATGTTTATCACAGTAATCCATCCAGAATGCGGGACTGGATTACACAGCCGCGTTCTACAGGATACGAAAGTTTACACTTAACGGTTCTCGGTCCTGATAAAAAATGGATTGAAGTACAGATCCGTTCCGAAAGAATGGACGAAATTGCTGAAAAAGGCGTTGCAGCGCATTACAAATACAAAGAAGGTTACAAACAAAGCTCCGAAGACCGGAATTTTGAAAACTGGGTAACAGAGATCCGCGAAGTTCTGGAACAGCAGCAGGATCTTTCCACTTCGGAACTACTGGATAATATCAAACTGAATTTGTATTCGAAAGAAGTTTTTGTGTTCACGCCAAAAGGTGAGATTAAAATTTTACCTACCAATGCAACCGCTCTGGATTTTGCCTTTTCCGTTCACTCCGATCTGGGAATGAAATGTTTAGGTGCGAAAATCAACGGAAAACTGGTTCCGATTTCGTATGTTTTGCAGAATGGCGATCAGATTGATATTTTATCCTCCCAAAATCAGAAACCAAAATCCGACTGGCTTGAATTTGTTGTTACTTCAAAGGCTAAATCCAAGATCAAGAGTTATTTAAACTCACAAAAAAATCAACTGGTTGAAGACGGAAAAGAAATTTTACAGCGAAAACTTCGTCATGCGAAAATTAATTTTAATGATGAGGAAATCAATAAGCTTCAAAAATTCTTTAATCTTAAAAGTTCACAGGAACTATTTTTAAAATTCCAAAGCAACGAACTGGATGCAAGCAGTTTAAGAAAATATATTGAAAGTAAAAATGTATTCAACAACCTGCTTTCAAGATTCAGAAAATCGCCTGCGAAAAATACAACTTTTATAGAGCCGAAAGAGCAGAATCTCGACATGATCGTCTTTGGAAAAGATGAAGAAAAACTGAATTACAGCTATGCAAAATGCTGTACGGTAATTCCGGGAGACAAAATTTTCGGATTCATCACGATTTCAGACGGGATCAAAGTACACAGCGACAATTGTCCGAATGCGATCAACCTTCGCGCACAATACGATTACAGGGTAATTCCTGCGAAGTGGGTGAATGCGGAAAGCTTCAAGAACAGAGTAAAAATAGAAATTGAGGGACTCGACAGAATGGGAATGATCAATGATATTACCACCGTTATCAGTGGCGCAATGGGAATGGATATGAAAAGTATGTCCATCGAATCCAACGACGGGATTTTTACCGGAACGATCATTCTGGAGGTAAAAAATAAAAGCCAGCTCGAGCAGACCTTCACCAAACTGAATGATATTAACGGCGTCTCCAGAGTGAGACGACTACAATCTTAGATATGAATTTAACGGTATATTTTAAAAAATTTTTCGAAAGCAGTCAGGCTTCGGGAATTATCCTGATTTTCTGTGTTTTAGTTTCCTTACTTATTGCCAATTCCTCTTTTGCGGAAAGCTTTCAGCACTTTTTGGACAGAGAAGCAGGAACAGAAATTTTTCATCTGAAATATCCCGTTAATATCTGGATTAATGATGGTTTGATGGCGATTTTCTTCCTTTTGGTAGGATTGGAAATTAAAAGGGAAATGGTGGAAGGTGAACTTTCTTCATTTAAGAATGCTTCTCTGCCGATATTTGCGGCAATAGGCGGTATGCTTGTTCCGGCAATTATTTATAGTTTTTTTAATTTCGGAACTTCATACGGAAATGGTTGGGGAATTCCGATGGCAACAGATATTGCTTTTTCACTGGCAATTATTTCCATGCTGGGAAAAAGAATTCCGAATTCCATTAAAATTTTCCTTGCTGCTTTGGCAATTGTGGACGATCTGGGAGCTATTCTCGTCATCGCAATATTTTATACAGAACAGATCCATTGGATGTATTTATTTCTATCTTTAGGAATTACTGCTTTATTATTTTTATTGAATTTCCTAAAAGTTACCCGAATTATTTTCTATCTGATTCCCGGATTATTTTTGTGGTATTTCCTTCATCATTCGGGGATTCATGCTACCATTGCAGGGGTTTTACTGGCATTTACCATTCCTACCAATGTTTCAACCGTTGAGATTTCTCCTTTGGAAAAACTCGAACATCAGCTTCACTTTCCGGTAAGTTTTCTCATTATGCCTGTTTTTGCTTTAACCAATACCAACATCACTTTCAATAATGAAATGATCGGAGGTCTTACAAGCACTTTAGGTTTGGGAATTATTATCGGATTGATCGCAGGAAAGTTAGTGGGAATCAATCTTTTTTCCTTACTTGCCATAAAACTGAAACTCAGCTCTCTCCCTCAAAACAGCACATGGATGCACATGATTGGCGTAGGATTGCTTGCCGGAATTGGCTTTACGATGTCTATTTTCATCGCACTCTTATCATTCAAGGATGAAATTCCGATTCAGGATGAGGCTAAATTTGCCATTTTAATTGCTTCTTTTATAGCAGCGGTTTCAGGTTTTTTAATTTTGAAAATAAGCTCTAAAAATGATATTATTGAAGACGAGGAAAATTAATTTTCTTCGTTTTTTTTATCGTTAAATTTCCACTTATGATTTTCATCGCCTTCTAAATCCGGCTCAGAATTTTTTGCGTGATAGCCTTTTGCTTCTTTCTTCAGTTCATCGGAAAGCAGTTTTTCAATTCTCACTTTTCTCAGTGCCATGTTTAATTCGTTGCCAAAAAGCAGAAGATATACATTTACATTTACCCAGACCATCAGAAGAATCATACTTCCGATAGAACCGTAAAGAACGTTGTAACGGGCGATATTCTTCACATAAAGCGCAAAACCATACGTGGTTACCACAAACAGAACCGTGGTTAAAATAGCTCCCGGAACCGCCTGTCTGAATCTTGCAATTCTTACTGTTCCCAACCAGTAAAATAAAGTAAGCAGGATAAAATAAAAGATGGGAAACGATACAAATCCGATGATTTTTGAAAGGTTATCCACCAGCCACGAAATATCCTGAACCGGCGTAAACAGTTTAAGCACAAACTCTGAATAATAGACTCCGAAAAGCGCTAAAAACACAATCGTAATAAACCCGATGGTGATGAAAAAAGACAGTATAAATTCTTTAACATCAGACATTTTTTCATCCGTATTTTCATTAAATCCGTTAATGAGCGAAAACGTTCCGTTCGTTGCAAAAATCAAAGCAAAAACAATGGTTAAATTACTGATTCCCTTCATATTGGGAACAATACTCGTTTCTATATAATTTCGGACGTCACCTTCTATATTGGACGGGAATACATTATGCAGCAACACTTCAAAAATGTAGAACTGAAGCTTGTCATAATGCGGCATATACGGCAAAACGGAAAGCAGGAACAGAATAAACGGAAAAAGACTGATGGTGAAACTCCAGGAAATAGCCGCAGCTTTTCTTCCGATTTTATCTTTAAAAATACCGCTGATGTAGATCTGAAACATCTGCCAAAGCGATATTCCCAAAAAAGGAATATGTATATCGTCAAAAAATTCTTGAATTTTCAAGATGAATTTAGGAGTTTTGATGCCCATTTTACTTTAAAATATTATCTATTTTATCAAAATTTCTGTTCACAAAGGTAGGAGAATTAAACCGGAAACCAATCCCTACCCTAAATAACCATTGTGTTGCCGAATAAAAATTTTCATTTGAACTGTTGATCCAGTTTAGCTGTGTTCCAGCTCCAAAGAACCATTTTCCGTCATCATATCCCATTCTTGCATTAGAATATAATCCAATATTAAACTGATGAAAGTTTTCATTCAGCAATCTTGAATAATAAAATTCAGGATAAGCTTCTACAATTATATACCAGTTATCTTTAATCTTTTTTTGTACACCACCGCCTGATCTTAAAGCAATTCTTATGTCTTTAGAAGGTTCATCGTTAATCGTATCATCAAAAACTTCGCCTTTATAAACTGTTTTGCCAAGATCGTTCAAAATATTATACTGGTAAAACAGTCCTGTACTCACTATAAAAACATCTTTCAGAGGTTCATACGTCATATTGTTAAAACTTCTGTACTCTTCCTTATTTCCTTTCCATAAATAGGTAGTTTCTCCTTTGAATGAGCGGTATTTCGCATTCGGAAACTGAAGATAATGATCCACATTGTAAGCTTCACCGTAAATCAGTCGTAAAAATTCTTTCGTGTCCTGAAAATAGAGTCCTTTTACCTGACTAAAATAAATATACTGCCTGATTTTGGGATTCAGAAAAAAAGTAAATCCGAAATTGAAATATTTTGATTTTCCTTTTTCCGGATCATCATTGTTGATATGAGCAAATTTTGGTGCGAAAGAAAAGCTAACATCAAGCCATCGGTAGCGCAGAAAAAATTCCGTATAAAAAGCATCATTCGGTCTTAGTCTGAATACTTTATCCTGATACAGAAGT
This sequence comes from Chryseobacterium sp. HMWF035, assembly GCF_003094695.1. Taxonomy (NCBI): domain Bacteria; kingdom Pseudomonadati; phylum Bacteroidota; class Flavobacteriia; order Flavobacteriales; family Weeksellaceae; genus Chryseobacterium; species Chryseobacterium sp. HMWF035. The sequence goes on from NZ_QEHP01000001.1 coordinate 60,256, forward strand.
CCAAATGAATTATGCAGATAGCTTAATCCAGCAACAGCAGATATTTTCTTCCTGTCTTCTTCTAAAAACTGCTTTATATTTTCATCTTTAATTTCCTGACTGTAAGAAATTAATGAGAAAAATAAAAATGTAAAAGAAAGTTTTCTGCTGCTCATTAATTATGGTGTTATCACAAAAATAATGATTTTTTTAAACTTGAAAACCTGATGCCAATTTTCAGATGATGAGATTCTTTAATTTATGAATATCTTTGCTGTCTAAATTTAAATTAAAAAATGCAGATTAATTTGCTTTGCATCGGCAAAACTGACGATAAGGAAATCTCTTCTTTAATCAATTATTATCTGAAACGTCTTCCCAAACACTGGAATTTTGAAATTATTGAAATTCCCGACGTAAAAAACGCAAGAAATCTTTCTCCTGATCTTCTTAAAAAGGAGGAAGCTAAGCTTTTTATGAACCACATCGACAGAACAGATTCTGTGATTATTCTTGATGAAAAAGGAAAACAGTTTACCAGCAGAGAATTTGCCCAAAAAATTGACAACTGGATGAATTCTTCCGTGAAAAAAATTCACATTCTGATTGGCGGAGCCTATGGTTTTTCAGAAGAAATCTACAGCAGAGCGAATGAAAAAATGTCGTTATCCAAAATGACTTTTACGCACCAGATGATCCGATTATTCATTGTGGAACAACTGTATCGAGCAGACCAGATTTTACAGGGAAAACCTTATCATAATGATTAAATAGGATAAGGTTTTAAAAATAATATTAAACTTTTAAGCCAATCTGTCTTTTTGCTTCGCCCACCACAAAAGCAACGGAATTGGCAATATTAAAACTTCGAATCAATTTAGACATCGGAATGGTAAGATGATTTTCAAAACGATCAAGCACATCTTTACTTAAACCCACACTTTCTTTTCCGAAAACCAGCCAGTCACCATCCTGAAATTCTGTTTCCAGATAGGATTTTTCGGCATGGGAACTCATCAGGAAAACACGCGACAAATCCGGAATATTCCGGATCCATTCGTCGACATTCTGATATTCCGTAACATCAAGATGAACCCAGTAATCTAATCCTGAACGTTTCAGATTTTTATCATTAATAACAAATCCAAAAGGATGAATTAAGTGTAATTTACTTTCTGTTCCTACACACAATCTTCCTATATTTCCTGTGTTATTGGGTATTTCCGGTTCTACGAGAACAATGTTTAACATTGAATGACTTAAATTATTTTGAAGTTTGAAAAGGATATAAACTTAACTCTTTGTGGTGATCATCACAATTTGTGTAATTCCTTTTTCTTTAAATTTTTTCCTGATCTTATCGTCTTTAAGAACCATTACATATTTTATATCTTCAGCCGGAATCTTCTTTACAGTCTCAATATCTGTTTCTTTTTTATTGATGTAAAAGAGAGAATTTTCAGACTTTGCATCAGCACTTTTCAAAGAAGCTTCCAAAAGTGAATTTTCCCTCGTCTTTACTTCAGTTTGCTGAGCATTTGCAACAGTCATTACTCCAAAAGTAAAAACTGCAGTCATAAATAATTTGAAATTTGGTATTTTCATGTAGTATCGTAATTTATTTTTTAACCTCACATTTAGCATACTGATCCATCAGCAAAGGTTTTTCATATCCCATACTTACTGCTTTATCCAGACTTGCACATGCTTCTTTCGGTTTTCCTGTTTCAAATAAAATCAAAGCTTTATTTACATGAGCCTGAGCAAATTTCGGATCGATAGAGATTGCCTTATTAACGTCTGCAAGAGCTTCTTTGTTTTTTTTCAGCCTAAAATAAACGTCTCCTCTTCCACTGTACAGCAAAGATTCGGGCTTCTCAGAAATAAGCTGGTTGTAATCTTTTAAAGCACCTTCAAGATCTCCGCTGTTTTTTTTCAGATTCGCGAGTCCGGTTCTTGCATAAATATTATCGGGTGCAAACGTAAGAATCTGGTTCAGATCTTTCATGGCAAGATCTTTTTTGCCTAAACTTTCATAGACTTTAGAACGGGTAAGGTAAATATCTGCGTTTTCAGGCTCAATCTGAAGCCCTTTGTTGAGATAGTCTATTGCTGCCTGTTTATTTCCTTTCTGTCCGTGAATGGAGCCTAAATTGGCGTATACAGCAGCGGACATAGGATTTGCTTTTAGGGCAGATTCGTAAGATTTAAAAGCAAGTGCAGTTTTACCCAGCCTTCTCTGGGCAGTTCCTAAATTGTTGTAATATTCAGACTGTAATTTCTGGATTCTTTCACTTTGAGCCAATTTGGAATACTGTTCTTCCGCACATTTATAGTCTGCTTTCTGAAAGCAGTCTTCAGCTATTTTTTTGTCCTGTGCGTTAAGATTGAATGAAGCAAATACTGCTGCTAGAAGGAATAAAGATTTTTTCATGAAGTTATTTTTTGTTTGTTGATTACTTTTTTTGCGAGCGCACTGAAAACCACTCCCAATAAAGATCCAACAAACGCCCCCACCAAAATATCTATCGGGAAATGCACTCCTAAATAAATGCGGCTGTATGCAACCACTGCCGCCCATACAAATATAACATAAGGAAACCATTTAAGATTCTTTTTTAATAAAATACTTAAATAAGTTGCCAAAAAAAATGTATTGGAAGCATGAGCAGAGTAAAAGCCGTACTGTCCGCCACATTTCACAATTCTCATGTGATGCTCCAATGTAGGATCGTGACACGGTCTGAGTCTTGCTACACCATATTTGAAAATACCGGCAAGCTGATCTGAAACCGTAACGCCTATACCGACAAATATTAATATAAAAACTAAAGATCTTAGTTTATAATTCTTAAATAAAAAATAACAGAAAATAATGTAAAGCGGAATCCAGATCCATGTACTGGAAATGAGCTGCCAAAACTGATCAAAAGATTGGTCTCCCAAGTTATTGAGAAACAAAAAGACTTTTTTATCTTCCTGAATGATCTCCTCCATCCTATCTGCTTACAGGACCTTCATAGGTTTCGTCTTCAGAAGGTTTTGGTTTTGGAGGTTCATTTTCATTGGATGCCTGAGTTGCCTGAGGTTCTGTTAAGATATCTTTCTGAATATCATTCATCGGATTGAAATCTTTCGCAGCATCTTTTACTTTCTCAATTTCACGTTTGATCTCAGAAACAGGATTGTCTGTTTCTTTCATGATCTCGGTTTTGATGTCTTCCACTGCGCCACGCATTTTTCTTACACCCGAACCCAAGTCGCGTGCAATCTGAGGAAGTTTATCCGGTCCGAATAATACAACGATTGCTATGGCAATCAGTGCCATTTCTCCAATGCTTAATTCCATATTGTAAAATTACGAAAGATATACGAAATTGGATGTTAAATATTAACTTTTAATAAAATATTAAGCTGTATTAAAAATCATTCAAATAATCAGCTTTATGTAAAGGTAAGATAATCAAATAATTAAATTAAGAAAACTTTGTTTTCTATTATTGAAACTATGTAATAATTCTTTCTTTAAATGTTGACTACATTTCTTCTTTTTTGATATTTTTTTTCCTGAAATTAATATAGGTAATAATCACGCTGATCGTCATTAAAATAAAAGCCAGAAAAAAAGGCGCACCCGAAAACTGAAATGGGGCTTTATCGTGGGTGAAAAAATAAAAAAGATTGGTCATCATCGGAGGACCAATAATGGAAGTGGCACTCATTAAACTTGTTAATGCACCCTGCAATTCTCCCTGTTCATTAGCCGGAACACTTTTGGTAATTACAGATTGCAAAGCCGGTCCGCAGATTCCGCCTAAACAGTAAGGAACTAAAAATGCAAACATCATCCAGCCCTGTGTAGCAAATGCAAAAAGAAGCATCCCGACTGCATACAAAGCAAGACCGTAATAAATACTTTTTTCCTCTCCCAATTTGGGCGTTGTCCATCGGATCAAGCCTCCCTGAACCAATCCTACTAGCAAACCGACCACTCCTAAGGAAATTCCGACCATTCTTTCATTCCAGTTGAATTTATACATGGTAAAGAAGCTCCAGTTGCTTTGTACGGCGTGTCCTGCAATGTAAATTAAGATCAAAGAAACTATTAAACCTGAGATTTCGGGATGTTTTCCTAAAAATTTAAAAGACCCGATAGGATTTGCTCTTTTCCAGTTGAATTCTCTTCTTTTATCTTTGTCTAAACTTTCAGGAAGGATAAAATATCCGTAAAGGAAATTCAACAAGCACAATCCTGCAGCCGCGTAAAAAGGAACTCTGGAACCATAATGTCCCAAAAGACCACCCAAAACAGGACCGATGATAAATCCAAGTCCAAAAGCAGCTCCAATGAGTCCAAAGTTTTTAGCACGGTCTTCGTCTGTGGAAATATCCGCAATATAAGCACTCGCTGTAGTTACACTTGCGCCTGTAATTCCCGCAATAACACGTCCTAAAAACAACCAGACAATGGAAGGTGCCAAAGCAAGAAAAATATAGTCTATCGCAAAGCCGAAAAGCGAGATCAGAATAATAGGTCTCCGTCCGAATTTATCACTGAGATTTCCTACAATCGGAGAGAAAATAAATTGTGTGAATGCATAGGCAAAACCAAGCCAGCCGCCATATTTTGCCGCTTCACTTATGTTACTATGAATAAGTTCTTCAATAAGTTTCGGAACCACCGGAATGATGATGCCCCATCCCGTAATATCAATCAGTAAGGTTATAAAAATGAAGCCGATAGCGGCTTTTTTCTTTGCGTTTTCCATAATGTTGCAAAAATAGTCAAATAAGGAAAAATAATGATTCTAAATTATGAGAAATGGTGGTGGCGGATGATTGATGATTAATAATTGATGGTTGATGATTGATTGTGGATGATTTAAGAGTTTAAGCTGAGTGCTTCAATTTTTGATTTTTCAAATATTTAATATCCGACCGGGATCCTAGTCCTGATTGCAGCATTTGTCTGAGCTCATTTTTAATGATTCTTGTGGCGCGGCTTCGCCGCGCCACAAGAATCATTAAAAATAGCGAGTGCGGAAAGCAGGAAATAACTCCTGATTAAATAAAAGAGTTGGAGAGTCTTAAAGATTCAATATCAAAGCAGTTAACAGCAACAAAAAAGCCTCCCGAAACCGGAAGGCGTTTATTCTTATTTATTGTAGTATAAGTTATTTTGAAGCAAGTACTTCTTTGTTGGTTGTTGATTTACCATGTACTTCATCTTCTTTTCCTGTTTTCAGGAAGTCGTAGGCAATTGCCGATGCTACGAAGATGGATGAATACGTACCGAAACCAATACCGATTAACATCGCAAACATAAATCCTCTAAGGTTATCTCCACCGAAAATGAAGATTGCCAGAATTACTAAGATCGTCGTAAATGAGGTGTTGAAGGTTCTACCCAAAGTACTTGAAATAGAATCATCAAATAATCCTGCTAATGTTAACGATTTCTTCTCTCTTAAATATTCTCTGATTCTGTCGAAGATAATTACGGTATCGTTAATTGAGTACCCCAATACGGTAAGGATCGCAGCGATGAAATCCTGATTGATTTCCATATTGAACGGCATATATTTGTGAAGCAATGAATACGCCCCCAAAATAATGATCGCATCATGGAATAACGCAGCAACCGCACCCAAAGAGAACTGCCATTTTCTGAATCTTAATAAAATATAGATAAAGATAATTCCTAAAGCTCCTAAAACGGCGTAAATCCCGTGAATTTTGATATCATCCGCAACCGAAGGTCCTACTTTCTCAGAAGAAATAATTCCTGCATGTTCTTTATCTGCAGATTTGAAATCTTTCAACGTGGTTCCTGCAGGTAAGTTTGATTTTAAACCTTCGTATAATTTTTGCTCAATTACCTGATCCGCTTTTAAAGATTCGTCCTCGATAAGGTAATCTGTAGAGATTTTTAACTGGTTGTTGCTTCCGAAAGTTTTAGCTTCAACAGAAGAGTTTTTACCATCTTCAGTTTTGAATAAAGCCACTAATTTGTCTTCAACATCTTCCGCTTTTATATCTTTATCAAATCTTACCACGTAGTTTCTACCACCTGTAAAGTCGATACCGTATTTGAAACCGTGTGTAGCAATAGAAATGATACAAGCAATCGTTAAAACAGCCGAGAAAATGTATGCATATTTTCTTTTCCCGATAAAATCAATCCACGTATTTCTGAATAGATTTTTTGTTGCCGGAGTCCATACAGAAAGTCCTTTTCCTTTAGACAATCTTGAGAAGATCATTACTCTTGAAAGCAATACGGAAGTGAACAATGTCATTGCAACCCCGATCATCAAAGTCAATGCGAAACCTTTGATAGGTCCTGTTCCGAAGAAGAACAATACAACAGCCGTTAAGAATGTGGTTGTGTGACCATCGATAATCGCATTCAATGCATGTTTGAAACCATCTTTATATGCTTCAAGAATACTTTTTCCTGCGAATAATTCTTCTTTTGTTCTTTCGTAAATGATAACGTTTGTATCGACCGCTACTGCCATCGTTAAAACGATACCCGCGATACCCGGAAGCGTAAGCGTAAAGTCGCCCGAATCCATAATACCGAAAATATAGAATAAGTTGATGATCATGGCAATTACTGCATAAACACCCGCTCCTCCATAGTAGAAAATGATGTAAACGATAATGATCGCAAAGGCAATCATGAATGACATCAATCCTGCATCAATCGATTCCTGACCTAAAGACGGACCTACAACCGTAGCCTGAACTACTTTTGCTCCTGCCGGTAATTTACCCGCTCCTAAAACGTCAACCAACTCTTTTGCTTCCTCTTGAGAGAAGTTTCCAGAAATCTGAGTTCTACCATTTGGAATAGCACCTACAACGTTCGGCGCAGTGTAAACTCTGCCATCAAGCGTTACAGCAACAGGTTTTCCAACGTTTTTCTCTGTTAATGTTTTCCATTCTTTAGCCCCTTTAGAATCCATCTGCATATCTACCACTACTCTGCTCAACTCATCATAGCTGATGTTTGCACTTTCTACAGCACCGTCTACTGGAGCTTTCTGGTTGATATTTCCTCTGATGGCATATAATACCAAGCTTTCAGCATCGGAAGCTTCCGGCTTGTATCCCCACATAAACTGTGTATATTTTATGTTTGCAGGACGTAAAGACTGTGCAACTTTGCTGTTTAAAATTTTGTTTACAACAGCGGTATCAGACAATTTTACGCTTCCTACAGCACTTTGGCTCATAGATTTTCCACCCTGCATGATATTCATGAAGTTTACATTTTTTGCAACTCCCATAGAATCTCCTTTTGCAGCGATCATAGTAGCTAATGTCTGGAAATAAGGATACACTTCAGGAGATTGCTGTACTTCCCAGAACTGAAGTTTTGCAGAAGTCTGAAGCATTTTCTTGACTTTATCGATATCCTTCATCCCCGGCATTTCAACAGAAATTCTTGCTGTACCCGGAACTCTCTGAACGTTCGGCTGGATGGCTCCAAGCTTATCAATTCTGGTTCTGATTACCTCAAAAGCGGTTCCTACAGATGCATCGATCTTTCTTTTAACAATCGCTTTTACCTGATCATCAGGCGTATTGTACTTTACTTCAGTAAGCGTTGTGTTTCCGAAAAGTTCCGGATCTGCCAGCTTCAGATTTGTACCTTTTGCTGTGTTAATTGCATCGAACTGATCGAAGAAATTGTCGATGTAAGCTTTTGTAGAATTCTTCTGAACTTCATCTGTCTTGTTTAAAGCCTCAATAAGGATCGGATTTGTAGAATACCCTGTAAGATCATTCACAAGATCTCTCTGGTTGATTTCCAAAAGAACGTTGATCCCCCCTTTAAGGTCAAGACCAAGTTTCATTTCCTTGTCTTTGGCTTTTGTGTAATAAAGTTTAGTGAATCCCAGATTCAGAGTATCCTTAGAAAGTTTTGCAATTTCTTTCTGATACTTCTCCGGATTATCTCCTGCAATAGCAGTCGCCTGCTTTTCAATTTTGCTGGCGTACCATGTTGGTAATAGCTCATTTAAGCAAATTAACCCTAGTACAATAGCAACAATTGTAATAAGTCCTTTTCCTTGCATTTTGTTATAACTACGTTAAATTAAGTCGGCAAATATAATCATTTTCTTGAATTTTATGAATTTTTAACAACAGAAATCGTTTATTTTCAGATATATCGGCATTCTTATTTTCATTTAAGATTTAATAATTTTTTCGTGATATTTTAATGAATTTTTCAAAGTTTGATTGGTATGAAATTTTCATTCAGATTTAATACACTAAATATCAAAATATTATGAAAAAACTACTTTTTTGCGCAGGTATTTTTTCCTCCCTCCTCTTTAATGCCCAAAGCATTACTCTGGAAGAATTTGCGACCGGGTTTACGGCACCCGTAGAAATCACCAACGCCAACGACAGCCGGATGTTTGTTGTTCAGCAAAACGGAATCATTAAAATTTTACAATCGAATGGAACAGTAAACTCTACTAACTTTTTAAACATCAGCTCAAAAATCACTTACGGAGGAGAAAGAGGGCTTCTTGGACTGGCTTTTCACCCGCAATACCCGACAAACGGGTATTTTTTTGTGTATTACAATGACACCGGCGGAAATATTACTGTAGCCAGATACACCAGAAGTTCTGCCAATCCTGATGTTGTCGATCCTGCAACTGAAAAAATTGTTCTGAATCTCCCAAAACCTTTTGAAAATCACAACGGAGGAAGTATTCATTTTGCACCGGATGGTTATTTGTGGGTGGTTACCGGTGATGGCGGAAGCGGCGGCGATCCGAACAATAATGCCCAGAATAAGAATTCTCTTTTGGGTAAATTACTGAGGTTGGACATCAATTCTACCGGAGCGTACAACATTCCTTCGGGAAATCCTTTTGTGGGAGTTGACGGAGCCGATGAAGTCTGGGCTTACGGATTAAGAAATGCATGGAAGTTTAATTTTGATACCGTTTCCGGAAATGTAATAATTGCGGATGTGGGACAGGGACAGATTGAAGAAATCAACAGAATGCCTTTAACACAAGCCGGAATTAACTACGGATGGCGCTGTTATGAAGGAAATAACACGTACAATACGGCAGGTTGCGCTGCGCAATCAACGATGACTTTTCCTGTTGCAGCCTATGATCATTCCGGAGGAAAATGCTCAATAACGGGAGGTTACGTCTACAGAGGAACACAGTTTCCAGCGCTGCAGGGAAGGTATTTTTTTGCAGATTACTGCTCTACGCAGATCGGAAGTCTGAATTCCGATGATTCGATCACATGGACTTCTGCTTTTTCAGGCAATAATTTTTCAACATTCGGAGTGAATAATCAAAATGAGCTTTTTGTAGCTGCCGTTAACAGCGGTAAAATTTTCAGAATCACCACGACAAGTCTGGGAACGAATGAGAGCAGTATTTCAACCCAGATAAAAGTTTATCCGAATCCTGCTTCTAAAAAGATTTTCATCGAGGGCATGAAGGATAAAAACACAACGGTTGAGATCATCAGTTTTGAAGGAAGAAAGGTTTTGGAACAGGGAAAAATTGAAAGTGACAACAGCGTCAATATTTCAGGAATTCCTGCGGGAGTTTATTTCATCAACTTAAATTCAGGAAATGAAAAATCTTACAGCAAAAAAATAATAATTAAATAAATTTTCAAACAGCTAAAAAGCCTCACTCCAAAAATGGACTGAGGCTTTCTTATTTATTTTAAAAATATTATATCGTCATCGAGAAAATTCTCGTTTCCGGCTTGTTTCTCATCATTCTGAGATCAAAAACCATTGCTACATTTCTCGTAAAGGCTCTTCCTTTTTCTGTAATCTGGATATGATGACCATTAATTTCCACCAGCTCATCATTTTCCATTTCTTTCAGCATTTCAAATGCATTTTCAAGCTCCGGAAAAGAATTATGGATGTCAAAAGTGGTTTCCAACTGACACATCAGGTTCAGAATATGTCTTCTTACCGTAAGATCTTCATCATTCAGAATATGACCTTTCACGACAGGAATTTCATCTTCTTCCACCATTTTCTGGTATTCTTCCACGGTTTTGATATTCTGGGCAAAAGCATACCAAGAATCTGAAATGGCAGACATTCCCAAACCAACCATCAACTGGGTTTTGCTTGAGGTATAGCCCATGAAATTTCTGTGCAATTTCTTCTGAATCAGAGACTGGTACAAATCGTCATGTTCCAGAGAAAAATGATCCATTCCGACTTCGATATAGCCTAATTCTTCCAGTAATTTTTTACCGTCTTCGTACAAACGGCGTTTTTCTTCACCACTTGGCAAATCATTTTCATCAAAACCTCTTTGTCCGACACCTTTCACCCACGGAACGTGCGCGTAAGAATAAAATGCCAATCGGTCCGGTTTTAGTTCCATCGTTTTGCGGATGGTGCTTTCCATCGCTTCCCAAGTCTGATGCGGAAGTCCGAACACCAAATCGTGACTGATTCCTCTGTAACCGATCTCTTTCGCCCATTCCGTCACTTCTCTTACTTTTTCGAAAGACTGAATTCTGTTGATCGCTTTCTGCACTTTCGGATCGTAATCCTGAACGCCGAAACTCACTCTTCTGAATCCTAAATCGTACAAAGTCTGAAGATGCTCTTTCGTGGTATTATTCGGATGCCCTTCAAAAGAAAATTCCTGATGTTCGGCAATTTCTACGGTTTCAAAAATTCCTTCCAGTAAGGTTTTTAAGTTTTTCGGAGAAAAGAAAGTCGGAGTTCCTCCTCCTAAATGCAATTCTTTCAGTTTGGGCTTTTCGTTAAACAGTTTAAGGTAAAGCTGCCACTCTTTTAAAACACTTTCCAGATAAGGAATTTCAACGCTGTGTTGTTTTGTGATCCGTTTGTGACACGCGCAGAACGTACATAAAGCCTCACAAAAAGGAAGGTGAATATATATGGAAATCCCCTCTTCTGCATTACTTTCTTTAAATGTTCGGATGACACTCTGCTTCCACAATTCCGGAGTGAAAGAATTTTCATCCCAGTAAGGAACAGTAGGATAAGAAGTGTAACGAGGTCCGGGAATGTTATATTTATCGATTAAAGAATTCATTTTCTGTTTACAATTTTAAGGTGAGCCAAGATCAGGTTTCACAATGCAAAATTAACTATATCTGATGAATTTTGTATCATGAAATATATTAGCCTTTTTTTGAAATTTATAATGAGTCTAAATATTCCGAATTTAAATATATTTAATCTAATTTCGGAATTAACCACAAAAGACAATGTTAAAAAGAATTTCAATAGTATTCAAAGTGCTCAAAAGAATAAAAATCAAAGATTTTTAAAACTATTGTGAACTTTTTCATTTATAATGATCAACTTTAAATAAAAGGTTAGTTATCTTTTGTACCTTTTGTGGTTAAATAAAAAGTTTAAACAGACTCCATATAAAAACATCAAAGATAAGTTCAAAAAAATAATCGTTTTTGAAATTTATGAAGTTAAATTCTATTCTTTAGATTCAGAATTTCAATTTCATGACAGAAATTTTACCATTTCCTGCAAAAACAACGGTATCCTGATTTATCCATTCACAAACAAAAAATCCTTTCTCCACTGAAATTTTCTTCCATGTTTTCCCGAAATCAGAAGAATAACTGATATGTTGATCTCCAACCGAAATAATCTCTTTTCCTTTGGAATTTGGTTTTATCTTCACACAGGTTGTATATCCTGCATTTTGCCCGGAAGCCTGAATTTGCCACGTTTCTCCGCCGTCATTGGTGGTTGCGATATTGTTGATATTAGCTTCCTGTTTTGTGTAATCTCCACCAACCGCAATCCCGAATGTATCGTCTAAGAAATCGATGGAATAGATTCCCTGAGAAGATTCTCCCTGAATAACCGGAGTCTTGATGATTTTAAACTGATTATTCTTAAAATTTAATTTTAAAATTCTTGAAGCTTTCCCTCCTGTTGCAATCCATAAATAGTTTTTGGTGGATGAAATATTGGTATTGCTTGCTGCAAAAGCTGCTTCTCCTTCATTCAGTACGACATCATTTTTAAGCATAGTCCATTTTCCGTTATCAAATTTGGCAAGTTTTAATTTGCTGTCCTTATCTGCATCACTGAAAGTATAAGCCAGTTTATCATTCACAAAATGAAGTGCATCATAAAAAGCCGTTTTCACAGTATCTCTAAATACCACTTCATATTTTAAACTTTTTTTATCGATCTTAAAAAATTCAGCAGGACTTTCGATATTGATGGCATAAAAAGCCTTTTTATCCTGTCCCAAAGTACGGAACTGCAATTTCTTTTCCGATAATTTAATCTGTTTCTGATTGGCTGTATTTTTCAAATCAACATATCCAAACTTAGAATCCGTTCCGCTGTACCAGACTTTGTTATCGTAGATTTCAATAGCTCTGATGCTGATTTTATCGTTTAAAATTGTTTCTGAACTTTCAATCTGCTGAGAAAATGTAAAAATTCCTGAGAATGACAGTAAAAATGGTAAAAGCTTTTTCATATTCACAAAAATAAAAAATCCACAGAATTCTGTGGATTTTATTTGATCTATTTATAAAATTTTAATCTAAATCAGGTTTTTCTAACGGCTCCTGCTCTGCTTTGAACGTTTCGCCATAACCCACTTTGTGAAGTTTACTGTTTCTTAAACTGTAGGTAAAGTAAATGACCACACCAAGCGCTAACCAAGCCATAGAAAGGTATTTTGCCTCGTGGCTTAAGTTCCAGATCAGATAAAGGTTGATGCAGATTCCTAATGTTGCGATTACAGGAAGTGCAGGAACTTTAAATGTTCTTGGCATATTCGGTTCTTTTTTTCTTAAGATCCAAACCGCAACACAAACCATTGTAAATGCGAATAAAGTACCGAAACTCGTCATATCTGCCAATTTACTGATCGGCGTAAACGCTGCAACAGTAGCGATAATGATTCCTAAAAGCATTAAACTTTTAGCCGGTGTTTTTCTTACCGGATGAACATCGCTGAACATTTTAGGGATAAGACCATCTTTAGACATTCCTAAGAAAATTCTTGATTGTCCCATGATCATTACCATCAATACGGAAATTAAACCTACAGTTGCTGCAATCGTGATGATGTATCCAGCCCAACCCTGTCCTGCAATTTCGAATGCATACGCTACAGGTGCTTTAATTGCGTCCGGATATTTTCCCTGAGGATTGAAGTCTGAGTAATGCATCATCCCTGTTAAAACAAGAGATACCAAAATATATAATCCTGTACAAACCAAAAGTGAAACGATGATCGCAAACGGAACATCTTTTTTCGGATTGATCGCTTCCCCAGCCTGTGTAGAAACGGCATCGAAACCTACATACGCGAAGAAAATTGCCGCCGCTCCGGAAATAATACCCTGAATACCGTAAGCTTCTTTAAGATTTTCTCCTTCTTTTACCATTGTAGCAGCAGGAATGAAAGGATTCCAGTTATCTGCATTAATGAAGAATGCTCCTGCAATAATCACGAAAAGAACCGCAGAAACCTTCATGATTACGATAAGGTTATTTGCTTTTGCAGCTTCTTTAGTTCCCTTGATAAGGATAGAAATTACAAAAATTACGATAAGGAATGCCGGTAAATTCATTGAAAAACCTTCTCCTGAATAACTTGCTGGATCTGAGGTAAGGTAATCCGGAAGATGAAGACCGAACATTTTTAACAACTTATTAAAATATCCCGACCAGGAAACGGCTACTGTCATAGATCCCATCGCATACTCGAGGATGAGTCCCCAACCGATGATCCATGCAAATATTTCTCCCACTGTTCCGTACGCATACGCATACGCTGAACCTTCAACAGGCAGAATAGATGCAAATTCTGAGTAACACAACGCTGCAAATACACAAGCAATTCCGGCAATAATGAAGGAAAGAGCCAATGCAGGTCCCGCATGATAATACGCTCCGGTTCCTGTAAGTACGAAAATTCCTCCACCAATAATAGCCCCGATTCCGATAGCTGTAAGACTCCATTTACCGAGTACTCTTTTGAGCTGACTGCTTTTCATATCATTTTCGAAAGCACTCATCGGTTTTTTGGTCCAAATTTTAGACATATTTTATTATTTATTAAAGATTTACGAAAATATAAAAAATTTAGAAACATTAACGTTTATTAATAATTTTTCCTTGTTAATTTTAAATTATGAAACTTAAAAATCTGATTTTCATAATATTTAAATCATTGCAAAGTAAGTGTTTTTTTATTTATTTTTGACCGCATGAATGTATACGATCTTTTCATAAAACCCTATGAAACCGCCTCTCTCACGCAGATTTTGCTGGAATTCTCGGCTACGGTATTCGGAATTTTAAGTGTTTATTTTTCAATTAAAAAAAATATCTGGGTTTATCCTACAGGAATTGTTTCAACCCTCATTTACGTCTATATTCTTTTTAATCTGGGGCTTCTCGGCGACTGTATGATTAATGTTTATTACACCGTAATGAGCATTTACGGATGGATTCTGTGGGGAAAAAGTTCTCAAGATCACGTTCATGTGGAAGTAAGCTGGGCATCCAAAAAAGAATGGCAGTACGGGATTTTACTTTTCGTTTTAAGTTTAATCTTAGTAATGGTAGTCTATTACTTCAAGCCTTATATTGATAATCATTTTTCAATAAAAGGAATAGATTTAGGTCTGTATCATTTAGACTGGGGAAACTGGCTGGATGTGATTACAACTTCTATTTTTCTTGTAGGGATGTGGTTTATGGCGAAAAGACGCATAGAGAACTGGATTTTCTGGATCATCGGAGATGTTATCTGCATTCCGATGATGATTTATAAGGAACTCGGAATCACTTCGGTTCAATATTTGGTATTTACATTTATGGCGATCCAGGGATACGCCAGTTGGAAAAAAAGTTATAAAGAAAAAAAGTACATTTAAAAACATGAAAAATTTATTTAAAATAGCATTCAGCTTAATTACAATGGCAAGTTTAACTTCCTGCGCGATATATTCGGATCCTTATGCCAATAATTACGGAGATCCTTATTATGACAACGGATATTATTATGCGCCTCAGGGATATTACGGAAACGGCGGATATTGGGGAAACGACGGATATTATTACAGAAACGATTATACGTATTATTATGATAACGGAATGCCTTATTATTACCAGAATTATAATAACTCCAGAAGAAAAGTATATGTTGAAAGAAGATCGGGATCGAACGGAACGACTTCGGCAAGACCTAATAACGGTTTCAGAGGCGGTGTAAACGACGGAAGTTCGAACGGAAGTTTCAGACCGAACAACGGACAGAATACCAACCAGAGACCGAATAACGGATTCAGAAATCCACAGCAGAATACAACAACTCCACGACCTCAGAACAACGGAGGTTTCCGAAATAATTCGGGGAACAGCAATTCAAACAGTGGTTTCAGAAATAATTCCGGAAGCAATACGAATTCAAACAGCGGAGGATTCAGAAACAGTTCGGAAGCTTCGACTCCTCAACCGCAGACAACTTCTCCTCAACCAACGAGAAGCGGAGGCGGATTCAGATAAAACCATTATAAATAAGGAAACGGACAGCTAACACTGTTCGTTTTCGTTTTAATTGTAGTAATTTTGCAGTTTCAATTTTTAAAACAAACATTCTATTAAGAAATATGGAATTTTATAAATATCAGGGTACAGGAAACGATTTTGTAATGATAGACAATCGTTCCGGAGAATGGGATGATCTTTCCATTGAAAATATTCAGAAACTTTGCGACCGCCGTTTCGGGATCGGTGCAGACGGACTTATCAAAATAAACACAGCGAAAGGCTATGATTTTGAAGTAGATTATTACAACTCAGACGGCTCTAAAAGTTTTTGCGGAAACGGGGCGAGATGTTCTGTAGCGTTCGCTTTTTTCCTTGATATTTTTGAAGGCAACTGCAAATTCACTGCTATCGATGGAGAACATATTGCCGAAATCCACAATGGAATTGTAAAATTAAAAATGAGCGATGTTACTACCATTTCCAATGACGGAGAGGATACGGTGATGGATACGGGTTCGCCGCATTACGTGAAATATGTGGAAGATATCGTTAACTACAACGTTTTTGCGGAAGGAAATGGCATCAGAAATTCTGAAAATTATAAGGAAAAAGGCATCAACGTGAATTTTATGGAAAAAATTTCGGATGATGAGATTTTCGTAAGAACCTATGAACGAGGCGTTGAGGACGAAACCTACAGTTGTGGAACGGGAGTTACAGCTTCGGCTTTAACTTTTCTGCAAAATAACCATCTAATCTCTGTAAAAGTTAAAACTTTGGGCGGAAATCTGAAAGTATATGCTGAAAAAAACGGAGACACTTTTCAGAATATCTGGCTCGAAGGTCCTGCAAAGCAGGTTTTTAGAGGTAAAACAGACCTTATTTAAAAAAGTAAAACTTTTAATCACCATTTAAATGAAGAAAGCTATTCTTATCATCATCCTGCTTGTTTTTGTAGCAGGCGGATTTTTTGGATTTAAATTTTATAGAAAATATTACGGCAACAACATCAAAAAGGATGGATATGTTTTGATTCCTCACCAAGCGAATTTTAAACAAATCCTTGATTCTGCGGCGAAATATGTTGAGAATAAAGAAGCTTTTGAAGCCGTTGCGAAAGAAAAGGATCTTGAAAAATATTTCAAACCGGGACGCTATCATTTCCAGAAAGGTCTGGGAAATGCAAATTTGGTTAATATGATTAAAGCAGGAAATCAGAGTGAGAACAGCTTTAGAATTGGTGATTTTGGGGATGTTTATCAGATGATTGGTAAAGTAACTAAAAAAACAGAACAGGATTCTTTACAATTTGTGAATGAATTCAATTCGATTGCTGCCGAAAAAGGATATAACAATGCGGAAGATTTAAAAAAGTATTTCTTTATCGATACGTACAATTTTTTCTGGACGGTAACTCCGAAAGAATTTTTCAAAAAATTTGATGATCAGTACAATGAATTCTGGAACAGCGAAAGAAAGTCTAAAGAAGAGCAATCCGGTTTAACGAGAGATCAGATTTATGCTCTGGCTTCTATTGTGTACAAGGAATCGGGAGGAAAAAAGGACGAACAGAAGACGATTGCAGGATTGTATCTTAACCGCTATAAAAAAGGGATGAAGCTTCAATCTGATCCAACGGTAATTTATGCAATCAATAAGCAAACGAATTTTAAGGATCAGATCAAAAGGGTTTTTTATAAGCATCTGTCTACTCCATCACCTTACAATACGTATGCAAACAAGGGAATTCCACCGGGACCTATCTGCGTGGTGGATAAAAATTCCGTAGATGCAGTTTTAAATGCTGAAAAGAACGATTATATTTTTATGTGTGCCGATCCTGCGAGATTCGGATACCACAAATTTACAGCGAATGCAGAGCAACATGCCATCAATGCAAAAGCTTATCAGGACTGGCTGAATTCAAAAAATATAAAATAATAATCATATTAACTTTTTTTTAACAATTCTATAACTAACATTTGGCTTTTTAATTCGACATATACCTTACAAATAATAAATTAAACTTAGTATTCTGAAATTTAAACAGATTAACAATTTCACAATATTAAGTAAAATCTTTCACGATTTTACACAAAAAATACCTTATGAATCAGACGGAAATCATTAACATTTTTACAAAGAAAACCTTAGGGCTTACTTTTGTACTTTCGGCAGCGGCATTGGCTTTTGCACAGGAGAAGGTCGGTATTTCCGGGTCGGTGGTCAGCAAGAACAACCAGCCCGTTCCTTACGCTTCTGTTACCTTCAGTAACAAGGCAAACAAACAGTTCAGTGATGCTACGCTTACCGACGAAAAAGGTCAGTACAAGCTTGATCTTGCTCCGGGAGCTTACGACATTACTATTGAAGCAATCGATTACCAGAAAAGTGTAGTTAACAAACAAATTACTGCAGCAGGAAACATCGGTGCTTTATCAATCGACCCTGAAAAAAGCGCTACCAATCTGAAAACCGGAGACATTCAGGGAGTTGTGATCACAGCTCAGGCTACGAAGCCTTACAAGGTGGAACTGGATAAAAGAACATATGATCCGTCTCAGGATATTGTAAGTAAAGGTGGAAATCTTCAGGATGTCCTTTCCAACGTTCCTTCGGTTTCTGTAGACACAGACGGAACGGTTTCTATGAGAGGAAGCTCTAATGTGAAATTTTTGATCAACGGAAAACCTTCTGCCCTTCTTGGAATTGATGACGGAGCTAATGCTTTGCAGAGTATTCCGGCAGATCAGATCGAGAAAATTGAAGTAATTACCAACCCTTCATCAAAATTTGAGGCAAGCGGAACAGCAGGTATCTTAAATATTATTCTTAAGAAAAATAAGAAAACAGGCTTCAACGGAAGTGTTACCGGAACTTTAGGATATTTGCCACAAACAAACCTTAATACCAATTTAAGCTGGAGAAAGGGAAACTTCTCATGGTTTCTTAATGGCGGAGGTGGTTATAGAGAATCTAAAAATACAAACAGAAGCGACGATTATTTCTCTAATGCTATTGCCGCAAGCGATTTTACGGAAAGACATCAAAATTCAGTAACCAACAGTAAGAATAACAATTACAACGCTTCCGCAGGAGTTGTATACGACATTTCTCCAAAAACTTCACTTAACGCCTCCGGTACGGTGAGAACTTTCGACAGTGAAAATGACGGAAATATTGACTACAGCTATTTTTATTTAAGTAATCCAAGTTCATCTTCTAACAGAAGAACATTGGGTACAAATAACAATCTTGCTTTTCAGGGAGATTTTGGATTAGATCATAAATTTGACGATAAAGGTCAGAATTTATCCGTATCACTAAGTTTACAGAGCAACAGATCTTTTAATGATACCAATATTGATGAAACCAGAGATGGAATATTCAGCCTTAAGGATATTGTAAATCAGAACACTAAAAATAAAACGTTAATCGGTAAAGCAGATTACGAATTGCCGATTGGAGAATATTCCAAATTAGAGGCAGGATACAGAATAGACATCAACTCTAATGATTACAGCAATGATGTTCAGGAAAGTACAGCTTTAAATCCGACTTTATCATTTTTAAGACCTTACACCTATGACGCAACCTATAAAGAAACATTTAATGCTTTTTATTTGCAGTTTAAAAGTAAGATCGGAAAAATAAGCTATCAGTTAGGATTAAGAGATGAAATCTCTAATATCGATATTAATTATGCCAATTTATCTCCTAAGGATAAAGCTATAATTACTACAAAAAATTATAACAATCTGTTTCCAAGTGTTTATTTAAGCTATGAATTCGCAAAAGACAATCAGCTTTTACTAAACTATGCGAGAAGAATTGATCGTCCAAGATCATTCTTTATGATTCCTAACCCGAATTATAGCGATAATCAAAATATTTTTGACGGAAATATTGATCTGAATCCTTCCTACGTAGATTCTTACGAGTTCGGTTACAGTATTTCTAAAAAGAAATTCACCATTAATCCGACTTTGTATTTCAGACATCAGACCGATGATACAAAAATGTTAGTTTATAATAAACTTGCAGAAGATGAAAATGGAAATCTTATTACACCAAGACGTATTGAATCTCATACAAAGCCAATTAATTTGGGATCTGATGACCGTTACGGTTTAGATCTGAATTTTAATTGGGACGCAACAAGCTGGCTTAAATTTTTAGGTAATGTAGATTTATTTGGATATAATACCAAAGGCAGCACTTTGTATGACACATTCGACAAAAACGGAAATCCTATTCAGGCAGTTGCAGATTTTAACGGTAGTGGTTTTTCTACAAGAGCAAGACTTACCACAACTTTTAAAGTAGACAAAACTTTCAATTTCCAGATTCAAGGCTTCTACAGAGGAGGGCAGAAAACGGCTTATCAGGACAGAAAAGATATGTATGCCATTAACTTCGGAGCATCAAAAACGATTTGGGATGGTAATGGAACAATATCTTTCAATATTCAGGATATTTTCAATACGAGAGCAATGCAGGCTACAACATACACGGCAAACAGTATAAGAGATTCTTATATGCAATGGCAGCCAAGACAATTTGCTTTATCTTTGACCTACAGATTCAAGCAAGGAAACGAAAAAGTAGAGCAGCCGAAACGTAAAAAAGACATCAACTCCAATGCAACCGGAGACGATCAGCAAGGAGGACCAATGTAATCCGCCTTTCATACAAACAGAAAATCCCGAATTTAATTTCGGGATTTTTTTATTTTGGGTAATGTACTGAAAAATAGTTGGTGAAATTCAGGATATATTTTAATAAATTATGCACGTTAATCCGAAGAGGACAAAAGCACTGGTGGAGATCAAC
>NZ_QEHP01000002.1:0-8864 GCF_003094695.1 Chryseobacterium sp. HMWF035
ATAGAGTTTTATCTGTGTAGACATCATATTAGAAGGACGTTCGGCGTTCCGTAGGAACGCTATCTTTAGAACATTTATCTTATTATAGATATCAACCCTGCGGATTGATTGATAGACTTGCTCTTATTTCTACACAGATTCCGCTCCTAAAGGAGCAAAGCTCTTTCACTTTAAAAAACTTCAATATTAAATTGTGCTATCTGCGAAACATTTGCGCAATTAGTGTTTAAAGCCAAAAAAAAGCTGTTCCAAATTTGAAACAGCTTTATATCTTTAAAATCGTAAGTAATTAAAACTTAATTACAGATTTCATTCTTTCGTTTTCTTCCATTACCAACTCGTCGTCAACAAGGATTTTTCCTGAATGCTCATCGATGATGATTTTCTTTCTCTGAGCAATTTCCATCTGCTTTTGCGGCGGAATGGTGAAGAATGACCCTTTTGGAGCACCTCTTTCCAATCCTACAACAGCAAGACCGTTTGGAGAGTTTGTTCTGATTCTGTTGTATGAAGCCAATAATCTCTCATCAATTTTTTCAGAAAATTCTTTTGATTTCTCGATAAGATATTCTTCTTCTTTCTGAGTTTCAGAGATAAGACCTTCCAATTCTTCTTTTTTGAATTTCAGGTGATTTTTAAGCTCATCAATTTTTGAGTTCAATTCGCTTAACGTTTCGTTTTTGTGACCTATTTTAGCACCGAATTCTTTAATTCTTTTCTCTGCAAGCTGGATTTCAAGCTCCTGATATTCAATCTCCTTACCTAATGCTTCAAACTCTTTATTGTTTCTTACATTATCCTGCTGAGATTTGTATTTTTCAATTAAAGTTTTTGCATGGTTTATTACTTCATGCTTTGTTTTGATCTGGTCGTCCTGATCTTTGATTTCTGCATGAAATTTTTCAGCTCTTTTTTCAAGACCTTCGATTTCAATCTCAAGATCCTCTACTTCGATTGGCAATTCTCCTCTTGTATTTCGGATTTCGTCCAATCTAGAATCAATGATCTGCAAATCGTATAAAGCTCTTAACTTCTCTTCAACTGAAATATCGTTGGTTTTTGCCATATTTTAAATGAAATAATTTACCGGGTTTGTTTTCTCAATAGATTTTGAGATTGCAAATGTACTAAATTTTTGTGACAATATTTCAAATAATTGTTGAGTTACAAATTGTTCTGATTCAAAATGCCCGATATCACAAATCATCATTTTCGAATCGGCAAGGAAAAAATCGTGATATTTTACGTCTCCCGTAAGATAAGCATCACATTTTTTGGAAATTGCAGAACGGATTCCGCTTGCGCCCGAACCGCCCAGAACTCCTACTCTTTTAATTTTTTTATTATTGAAATCCGAATGACGGATCATCTCCAAACTGAATTTATCCTTTGCAAATTTCAGAAAATCTTTTTCATCCATCGGCTCATCAAGATCGCCATACATTCCCAATCCTGAATAATGGTTGGTGTTTTCAAGGCTGTAAATCTGGTGGGCAACTTCTTCATACGGGTGTGCCGTTTTCATTGCATTAACGATCTGTCCCTGCTTATAATCCTCAAAAATCACAGAAATCATGTCTTCGTCTGCATTTTCACGGATATTTTGCTGTCCCGAAAACGGATTTGAACCTTCAATCGGCCGGAACGTTCCATTCCCGTTGATTTTGAAACTACATTCGTCATAAAACCCAATATTTCCTGCACCTGCCGAAAATAAAGCTTCCTTTACTTTTTCAGAATAATCTTTCGGAACGAAAACCGTAAGCTGTTTGAGGTTATTTTTTTTAGGCTGAAGAATTTTTATGTTTTTTAATCCCAACTGATCGCAAATTCCGCGGTTTACTCCAAAAAAATCATTATCGAAAGCGGTATGAATGGCGTAAATGGCAATTTTATTTTCAATAGCTTTTAAAACAGCTCTTTCCACATAGTTTTTACCCGTTAAAGATTTCAATCCTGAAAAAATAATGGGATGAAAACATACAATCAAGTTACAGTTCTTTTCAATGGCTTCCTCTACAACGTTTTCCAATGCATCATGGCATACCAGAATTCCGGAGACATTTCTGTCGGGAACACCGCATAATAAACCTATATTATCAAAATCTTCTGCCTGCTGAAGCGGAATTCTTTCTTCAATTTTAGCAATTACCTTACTTATTGTCATTTTATGATCTATGTTTGGTACGAAAATAGGGATAATTTGTTAATTTTAAAAAAACATCTAAAAATGGAAAAAGAGCACAATCTTATTCCCGAAGATGCTCTATGGAAAAGACACCTTTACCGCATCATATACCGCTCCGACACAAAGCTCGGAAAGCTTTTTGACATTATTCTGCTGTCGTTGATTCTCATCAGCACTGCTATTATTATGATGGAAAGTGTTCCGAAGCTGGATAAAAGATTTCATTACACGTTCATTATTATGGAATGGATTATTTCCATATTCTTTTCTGCGGAATATTTTTCGAGGATTGCCGTTATAAAAAATAAACGAAATTATATTTTCAGTTTTTTCGGAATTATCGATTTTCTGGCATTAATTCCTTTTTATCTGAGCTTTATTTTTCCTGTCACCAAATATTTCCTGATTTTCAGAATGCTGAGAATGCTTAGAGTTTTCAGGGTTTTCAATTTAATGGACTTCATGAATGACGGTTCTGTAATTGTGAGGGCATTAAAAAACAGCTCAAGAAAAATTTATATTTTCCTTTTATTTTTAATTATTTTCTCCGTGATTGTCGGCTCACTCATGTTTATGGTGGAAGGCGGAAGACAGGGTTTTGAAACTATTCCGCAGGCGATTTACTGGGCGGTTGTTACTGTTACAACGGTTGGTTATGGCGACGTTTCCCCGATTACTCCGATGGGAAAATTTTTTGCCGTAGTTTTAATGCTTGCCGGTTATTCTATCATCGCTGTTCCTACGGGAATTGTAACTGCCGAAATGAGAAACAAAAGACAGAATCTGGAAAAAGTATGCGACAGATGCGGAAATGAAGATATTGATGATGATGCAAGATACTGCAAACAGTGTGGCAAGAAATTAGCTTAGTAATAATACATACTCAATCTATTAACGAAACACCACAACAATCATGGAACCTAAAAAGAAAAATAAACCAAACAGCTTAGTTATTATCCTTTTCTCGATGATCGCGCTTATGATCGTGATTTACTTTATCCTTGTCATGTTTTTCCCTGCTATTTTTGATAGCATGACCACAGGTGAAATCCAGCCTGTTCCCAATAAATAAAGTTTTTTTTCATTTAAAATAACAAAGGCGATCTTTACAGACCGCCTTTTATGATGTTAAAAAATTCACTTTATTTTTTAATTGTTTTTACTACCTGCTTAGAGCCGTCTTTCATATCCAGCATCAGCAGATACATTCCCTGTTTCAGTTCTCCCAAATGAATCTCTGAATTAGGATTTTCGATAACTCTTATCAGTCTTCCGGAAACATCTGTTACAGAAACCGATCTTACCTGAGCGGCATCAGAAATATTAACAACATCGCTGAAAGGATTTGGGAATACTTTCAAGGTATTTTTATTGGCAGCCACTTCGGAAGTTCCTAAACTGTTTTTTGAAATATTAATGGTAAATGCTCCTTCCGGCTCATCCGACCATCCACTGTAATGACCGACATTTACGTAATAGGTGTTTCCTGAAAGTGTAGGTATAGAAACTGTTTCAGCACCACCCTGTCCTCCATTATCCACTGTATTTTCACAGTTCAATGCAGAACAATTTCCACTATACACACCGATCTGAGGATCAAAATCACTTCCTGCAGGCATCGTGACATTAATATTAAATGTACTTCCGTCTCCTACAAAAGTAAACCAGGTACCATCATTCATTTCATTAGAACATACGCTTACAATTCCCGAGTTATTGGTAGCTCCCGCTCCGTCGTTTTGCGCGTAAGTATAAGGGAAAGCAGTAGCAGATAATGCTCCAGAACAAGCATCATTTGCCGGTGGCGGAGGGAAAGTTCCTACGCAAATATTAAAGCTTTGGTTACTTCCTGCCCCATAATAACTGTACACTCTCACCAGATATGTTTCTCCTACCGTAAGACCTGATACAACTCCTGAAGGCGGATCTGAACACAGAATGCTTGATAATGCTCCACAACCTCCGCTGAATACCTGAAAATAAGTATCCGTGTCTCCTGCCGTACTTCCTACTGAGGCAATATTAAGAAGAGAAATTTTATGAGTCGCCGCAGTGGCTACAAATTTAAACCAAACATCATCATCTGCTTCTCCATAGCATGGACTTGGAGCAGTTCCTGAATCTGTTGCTCCTATTGTATATCCTGCAGTTACTGTTCCGCAGTTCAGATCTGGGTTTACAGGCAATGTAATTGCTGTTACACATTCATCATTAGCCGGCGGCGGCGGTGCGGTAGTAAACATCTGCTCTGTACATCCTGAAGATTCTCCTCCCGAACCTACTGCCACGATTTTAACGTAATGGGTAGTATTCGGAGCCAATGCAGCTGAAGGCGTATAACTATTGGTTGCTACAGAAACCTGATTCGCCACATTAGTTCCTCCTGAAGAAGTTCCGATCGAAACTTTATAGCTTGTTGCTCCTGCTGTATTGTTCCATGTGATGGTAGGAGTTAAAGGGATAAAAGTAGAATTATTTCCTGGATAGGTAACTACCGGACACGCAGGAACAGGATTAGGAGCCAGTCCCTGAATGGTAACAACGGATTTATAATTTACAAGATTTCCTGCAGGCGGTGAAGCCGGATCCGGATCTGTGTAATCATTTTTATAATAAAGAGTAGAATTTTGTGCTCCGCTATACACATACATTGCCTCATCATAATCATTATTATCGTAACCCGCAGAGTTTTCCTCTGCTGCAATAACCAGATTGGATGTATTGTTATAAGCGAAAGGCGTTGGAAAAACAATTTCGATCACTCCATTGTTATTGCTCACTGTTCCTGAAAAAACCTGCGTTAACTGAGCCGCTGGAATCCAGTCTGAGTCTGTACTGAAGGATGTTTTATTGGTAAGTCCCAAATACACCACCCATTGTGAAGAGCTTGAAATGGACATTGCAGGATCTATGTAGAATTTCAGTCCTGTAATGTTTCCTGCTGCGCTGGCGTTAATTTCCTGCTTTGTGAAAATCTGCTGCACGTACGAATAACCGTAGTAGGTACTGATTGGAGCTACTCCAACATCAGTGCTTCCTGAACCCAAAGTAATCTGAGCGGAAAAAGTCATACTTAAAAACAATAAGCATGAAAGTAAAAATTTTGTCATAAACTATCTATATTTTGTTGATTAGATACTAATTTAACAATAATATTTCAATTTTAATATTAAATTTAAATTTAAATTTAATTAACAAAAAAAATAGCGACTAAAGATTAGTCGCTATTATCATTTATGAAACGTATTAAAAATTATTTCTTAATCGTTTTTATCGTTTGCTTAGAACCATCTTTCATTTCCAGAGTAACTAAATACATTCCTTGTTTCAATTCTCCTAAATGAAGTTCTGAAGTAGGATTTGCAATAGTTTTTACCAATCTTCCCGCGATATCTGTAACCAATACATTTTTAACATTCGCTACATCGGAAATATTCAATACATCTGAGAATGGATTAGGATAAACTTTAATATTGTTTTTAGCATCTTTCACTTCATTTGTTGCTAATACAAGTGATGCATCATAAGCAGATACCTTGAATTGACCAACTGTTGAAGAAGAATAATTCCAAACACCAATCATCAATGTAGATCCCGGAGTTAATCCTGTAAGAGATACTAAAGAGAAGTTACCGTCTGCTGAGCTGTCATCATCACAACCAATTTGCGTAAGTGCTCCACAGCTTCCACTGTACACTCCTAAAACAGTATCCGTAACATTAGAACCAGAAACAGACTGAGTTTCAATTGTAATATTTCCACTTGCAGGAACTACTACAGAATACCACACATCTCTGTAACCAGTAGTCTGGCAAGAATGCGTAGCCGTAGCATCAGAGGTTTCTGTAGCACCAGCGTTAGTTGCTGTTAAAGCATTCTGTGCAAAAGTACCACCAGCTGTTAAAGCAACTGCACCAGAACAGTCATCATTTGCAGGAGGTACAGCTAAAGTTGTAAATGTTACAGGAACCCAAATAGACTGATCTGCAGCACTACAATTAGATCTTACCCAGAAATAATAAGTTGTAGAAGGTGTTAAGTTAGGTAATGTAGTTGTTGCAGCAGTTAAACCAGAAGCTGTAGGAGTTGTAGAACTGGTTGGAGCTGTATTGGTTGTACTGTAATACACATCATAACCATTCGCAGGTACAGGATTTGGTGCCGTCCAATTGACAACTGCTGAATTGTAAGTTAAAGTTGCTGAAGGCACTGTAACAACTGAAGGTTCAGAACATGTAGGAGTAACCACAATACTAATATCATCTACATACAAGTTATATTGGTTAGCAGCCGAATAAGCATTGAAACCAAAATAATAAACACCTGAAGCCGTCGGAGTAAAATCTACGAAGTTACTTGCGGATGTTGCGGTATTAATATTTGGATGATCAGCCAAAGCGTTTGTCATACTAGCATTATTTGCCGATGTACCATACGCAACCTTTAGTTTTTCAGCATAAGTTGTACTGTTATTTCCATATGTATACTTAATTCTATAAGAAACACCCGCAGTTAAGTTGATCCCCTGAGTATAGAACCATGCATTTGCATCGTTACTAAAATTATACAGATAAGTAAGCGCTTTAGTAGTAAATCCATAAGCACCAGGAGAACTTGTAGTCCAGTTATTACCAGTACCCGCATTTTCTAAAGAAGTACAAGAAGGTAATGCAGGTGTTGTTACACTTTCAAAATCCTGAGTATAAGGAACGTTTGTAGCTGTACATGCCGTTGTGAAACTTACAGGACCTGCCCAAGAACTTGTAGAACCGGAACCACAATTAGAACGAACCCAGACATAATAAGTTGTGTTAGCCGTAAGACCAGACAAATTGTAAGTTGTAACTCCAGCTGCAACACTAGCGGTTGGAGTAGTAGTAGCGGTAGGCGCTGTGTTGGTTGTGCTGTAATAAATGTTATATCCGTTTGCAGGAGCAGGATTTGGAGCTGTCCATGAAACGGTAGCACCTGAAGCTGTAATTGCGGATGAAGTAAGCACTGTTGGCTCAGTACATGCAGGAGTTAATTCTAATTTAAAATCATCAAACCCCATATAATATGGTGCAGTAGATGTCACAAATGCCTTGATACCAAATGTATAAACGCCTGAAGTAGTTGGTACATATGTTACAGTTACTTTGGTATAATTGGTACTATTTGAACCACCTGTTGCTGTTTGTGTTGAAGTAAGGAATGTGTTAAGACTAGTTGCTCCTGTAGAAGATTGAGCATTATTTACCAATACCTCATTCTGCCATCCCGTCAATCCATCTCCAACCCAATAGAATGAAAAATCGTATGATTGACCAGCGGTTAGATTAAATGAAGGTGTCCATAAATATGCTGCCGTAGTAGGATAATAAATAGTCATATAGTTAGGAGCAGATCTAGGATCATTATAAGTATTTCCAGATGCCGTTTGACTCGTAAACAGATAAGAAGAACTTAAACCTCCACTTGTTGCCCAACAACTTGGAGTAATTCCGTTTCCAACTGTTGTCATGCTATCAAAATTTTCAGTCCATGGGAAAGTTGATATCGCTGCTGCAGGAGCAGATACAGCAATAGGAGTTGAATTGGTCGTTATTCCGGAACCTGAACATGTAACAGCACAATAAAAGGAATTAGCAGCACTTACAGTTGTTGTATATGTAGATGTTGTTGCTCCTGCAATTGCTCCTGAATTGTTATACCATTGGTAACTAACTCCTGATCCTGCTGTAGAATTCTGCAAACTTAATGTTGTAGAATATGGAGAAGAGCATGGTGTACTTGTTGCCGTTGCTAATGTATTTCCAGGATTAGGAGCACCAGAGCAAGCTGTTGCAGTGTAGGTTAATTGTGTCTGATACCTTCTTGTTTGAGTGGTATAACTAGTAGTTGTAGCTGCAATTGCAGATGAAGCACTGGTTCCCATCGCCTGAGCAGTAGTTGTAGTATCATATAACCATTGGAAGGCACCTCCTGTAAATGGAGTTACCGGAGTACCTGATGGAACCCAGTCAATATATACTTCAATAGCACCTCCTGAATAATTGAAAGTGTTTGATGTATTATTATTGAAAGTTACCCAACCTGCGGCTGCAGGAAAATTAGTAGTACTATTTATCGTAGCACTATAAAATAAAGTTGCCCCTCCAACCATAGTACTCCAGGCAGTACCACTGGCTAAAACAGTAGCAGAGCTATTTTTAAGATAGACATTCAATGTCCATGCATTACTGCCCGACACATTAAACGCCGTACTCTTATAATAGGCAATACTATTAATTGTTGCTCCGGGAACAACAGATGCACCACTCAAATCGGCAGCCGTAAGCAGCTGTACAGATTTTGAGTGGTGAAATGAACTCGTACCACTGGAACGATAGATAGGATCACCATTTGTACCAGCTGTTGCTGTACTGGCTCCTGCACCTATCGTTACTGTAGTTTGCGCAGTGATGCCTACATAGAGGAACATCAAACACATCAGTAAAAGTTTTTTCATGTTTAAGTAAAAATAAAATTAGGTGATGTAAAAGTAAAAATAAATTTTAATTTAATTAACTAAAAATTTATAAATAATTCATATTTAATAATAAAACAAACTATTATTAAACTAATTACTAAACAATCATTTGAATAATTAAATAAATAACAATTTAAAAATTAAATACAATACATTGTTTATCAG
>NZ_QEHP01000003.1:0-4124 GCF_003094695.1 Chryseobacterium sp. HMWF035
GAAGAAACAGGCATGAGTATGAGCAGCTATATGGTTCAATGTTCCCTGGGCAAAGAACTTAAACTTTTGAACCAGGAACAAAAGTCTGCCTACAAGAATTTAGCCACTTATCACAGCCATTTTGCAAGGATAGGAACATTAATCCGGAACAGGGCGGATATCTCTTCTGAAGTAACTGAAGTAATCCGAGAGATAAAAAAACAATTGGAAATTTTAAGAAATGGTCAGTAAAGCGAAATCGATTCGAGGAAGCGTAAAAGCAATACGCTACATTCAATCCGATAAATCTTTAGGGGATGCTATGGAACTCGACCGAAACGGGATCATTTCTAACGATCCTAAGGAAATTTTAGACGAGCTGAGACTTATGCAGGAAGCGAACGAGAAGTGCCAAAAAAACACTATTTCCATCGTTATTTCGCCAAGTTCGGAAAGAGAGTTTTCAAGGGCAGAGCTTCGCGAGATCACCAGAACCCACTTGAAAGGTTTAGGTTTAGACCAAAACCAATATTTGGCGACTGTTCACAGAAGCACCGGACACACTCATATTCATGTTATCGCCAACCGTATCGATGAGCATGGGAAAGCGGTTTCGGACAGTTTTATAAGTAAAAAATCTCAGGATATCTCCGAGAAAATTGCCAAAGAAAAAGGACTTTTAACGGCGAAAGACTGGAAAAAAATTAATGATGTGACGATATCTCCAGTAAAGCAGGAGATCAAACAGGCGCACGATCTTTCGAAATTGAAAGCTCAGGATTTTTCGCAGTATTCCGAACTCATGAAAAGCAGGGGAGTAGACGTAATTCCCACAATCAATAAACAGGGGGAAATGCAGGGTTTCAAATTTCACCACGAGCAAAGCGGAATGACTTTTAAAGCTTCCGATATCGGAAAGAATGCAGGAGTAAAAGATCTCCTGCAGAACCGCGTGAAGATCCCGAACCTTTCCACTCCTTATCTCGAGGTGCAACAGGAAATACAAAAAGAGATAAAACAAAGCATTAACAAAGGATTTTCAAGATAAAAAAGTATTAAAATGGGAGATTACAACAACCGACAGCTCGCGCAGATCATTGCGCAGAGTGCTGAGAAAATAAACAATTCTATCCTGAAGGAACAGAAGATTGCGGGCGAGCTGGAGAAAACTGTTTCCAAATTGCAGAACGAAAAAAAATATCTTCAGGAACTTGACGAAAAAATGGAAAGTCTGAAGAATGTTTCTATTAAACCCGATTTAAGCGCTTTAAATTCTTTTTACGAATCAAAGACCGAAGAAAATATAAAACGGCTTAATTCGCGCTTAAAAGTGCCAAATTTGAGCCTTTACGTATGGCTCTCGTCTGTGGCTATGATTCTGATAAGTTTTTTTGCGCTTTATTTAGCCTACGGGAAAGCTTTTACCACCAGAGCCGAAATACTGGAGCAATACAGAGCAGATCTGCTCAAAGAAAATTCCATCATTCCCAAAGAGCAGGAAATGCTGCTAAAAGAGATGTATCAGTTTTTCGAAAAAAACCCTAAAACGAAAGACAAATTTATCCAATTCAGAACTAGAAATAAATAAGCTAATGAGAGGTCTAAAGACTCTCATTAGAAGAACTAAGAAGGAATATTAGTTAAAGTATTATGAATAGGATAAAGTGATTGTAATAGGTGTACAATGATATTGTAATAGGCATACAATGTCATTGTAATTTTTTGTTATTATTTTTACAATATTAATGTAATTTGATTACTTTTGTATTGTAATTTTACCAAGACGAATTTACAATGGAAAATAAAAATAAAAGCAAAAATACCCTACTTAGCTTTGAAAAAAATAAAGAAAACCCCTTTCTTAAACAGGCAGTAGAACAAGTAAACAATCATATTGTAAAAAAATATAGAACAGCTGGAACTACTTCTCAAAAGGCAATATTGAGAGCTGTTGATAATGAAAATAATATAGTAGGGCACACTCAATTTGTAAAGCAAATAGAAGTTGATGAGGAAAGATTTGCAAAAATATATTTAGATCAATTCTCTGCATTTTTTGATTTAAAAAGCCAGGGAATAAAGGTATTTGGATACATAATGAATAATCTTTTTAAAGACAAAGATTACTTTTATTTTGATAGAGAAGAGTGTTTGAATTACACTGGTTATAAGTCCGAAAAATCTATTTACATAGGGTTAGCAAATTTGATTGAAAACGAAATAATTGCAAGAGGTAAAAACGATATAATGTACTTTATAAATCCAATGGTATTCTTTAATGGTGATAGAATAACTTTTGCAAAGACCTATGTAAAGAAAAAAAAGGACAGCATACCTCAAAATCAAAGCTCTTTAAATTTCGATAATCCAGAGGAACCGTATAAGCTTCCAGATATCGATCCTATCAGTGCATTTTAATTGTTTTTTTATCTCTCGAAATTATGAAAGGAAAAAAAAATGATTTTAGTATGACGTTCTATAATGGTGAACAAAAGCGTCTATTTATGGAGTATGTACACGATACAAATAAAATGATTGCTTGGGTAAATTCAAGGAAAATAGAATGGACCCACGCTATGATCTATGACCGCAGAACTCGTGAAAAAATTGAAAGAATTATAAATAAATAATTTATAGTAAAATACGTTTTACAAATAAAAAAGGCTGTCATTAGACAGCCTTTTTATTTATTTTTTATTCATATACTCTTGAGGAGAGTATTTCTTTGCATCTGAAATAGATTGCATCCTTGGATATAAAAATAAGGATAAAGCAACTACTAATACTAACGCTAACGCAATAATGATTTGGCTTTTTTTCATATTATTATTATTAATTATTAACAATGTTTACAAATTTGTGCTTGATTGCAATTGTAATAATCATTGATTACACTTTGTGGATCACTTGGACTTATATGTCCACAGTTTACTAAAATACCAACATAAGCAGCCATACCTTCCCACACAGAACAATTTCCCCAATAAGTAGTTCCATTTAAATTTCTTGTACAAGAACTTCCGTCTTGAGTACCAAAAAAGTATTTTGAAACTTCGCTATCTGTAGGTGCATTACTATCTAGTTGGGATAGTTCCTCAAAATATGCTAAGGTTTCTTCTTTCCCATATTTTACATATAACTCGTCGAGATATTTTTCGCCTTGTAAAGTAGCTTCATATAATGAAGTAGGGTTATTATCCTTAACTGATCTTAAAAAAAGATAATAGTTATCTTTTAATAATGGCATAATTGCGTCATTTTTAAATTCTTCTAATTTAGAAGTTCTTGAATTGACAGAAATATTTTTCGACTTAATATTACTGTCTGTTTTTACCTCATTTACTCCTAAATCTGAAGAATTACTACATGAATAAATTGAGGAAAAGAGAATAATTCCCAAGATGATTTTTTTCATAATTAAATTAATTTTTATAATAAACGTCAAATATAAAAAAATATTTCAATCACTATGTAGGGAATTTATTATGTTAAAAAGGGAACCTGATATCGATTAAGGATGTAGCGATCAGATTCCCAGTTTTGTTTTTTGTGATGTAAAGATAGTGATATTTCAGAGAAATCCAAAAAACAATTATATTTGTGCAGTATAAAATGTCAAGAAGTGCGATTGTAGCGCATTTCGCCGTCAAA
The DNA here is from genome assembly GCF_003094695.1 of Chryseobacterium sp. HMWF035. Lineage (NCBI taxonomy): Bacteria > Pseudomonadati > Bacteroidota > Flavobacteriia > Flavobacteriales > Weeksellaceae > Chryseobacterium > Chryseobacterium sp. HMWF035. Next base: position 3,631 of record NZ_QEHP01000003.1, read on the forward strand.
AACCTGCGCTTCGCTCCGATTTTTACCGCCTCATGCCTACATCGCCTCTTGCTTTCTCCCGATGGTCGAAAGAGAAAAACAGAGCGTTTTATTTTTAGGATTTTTACTAAAAAAAAGACAGTCCCTACCGGAACTGTCTCAATTAAAAAACACAAATGATGAAAAAAAATTATTCGGGGCACTCTGTCCTGAACAATTTAAAAGCCTTCCGGAGAAGGCTGAATTTAATTTTAAATTATTTTTCCTATGAAAAAGACTATTTCAGCTTTTAGCTGTAAAAACTCTTTTTGAAAAAGTAAATATAGCAAAAGAATGGAAAATTTTAAAGAAAAAAAAAGCCAAGCTGTTTCCGTCCGGATGACTCCGATGGAGCGAATGCTCATCGAATCAAGAGCCGAAGAAACAGGCATGAGTATGAGCAGCTATATGGTTCAATGTTCCCTGGGCAAAGAACTTAAACTTTTGAACCAGGAACAAAAGTCTGCCTACAAGAA
>NZ_QEHP01000004.1:0-14484 GCF_003094695.1 Chryseobacterium sp. HMWF035
ATCTTACAGTTTTAAAATTTATATTAATTTTGAGCCTTAATTGTATACATATAAATATAACAAAAAATTGGTCAAAACCGTCTCCAAAAATATATTACAAATTTTAATTATCCTAATTTTTAACAATTTTTTAGCACAGCAAACGCCCAAAAAATTGCCTGAAAATGCGGTTAATGATACTATTTCCAAAAAAGATACCATTGTTCTGAAAAAGGAACCACTGGATGCCGTTCTGCAGACAAAAGCAGACTACCAGAGAAGAGATTTCCAGAAAAAGATGGTGTATCTTAACAAAAATGCGCAGGTGAAATACCAGGATATGCAGATTGATGCAGACTATATTTCCATTGATGAGCAGAAACATCTCATGTACGCACGCGGAAAACAGGACTCTTTGGGAAGAATTATCGAGCCTGTTATTACAACGCAGGCAGGAAAAAAATACGAAACCACAGAATTTCAGTATAATACCTTAACAAGACAGGCAATTGCATTTAATGCAAGAACCGAAGAAAACGAAGGGGTAATTACGGCAATCAAAACCAAAAAGTACAACGACAGTATCTTTGCGATGAGCCGCGCAGATTATACCACCGATGATTATTACATCAAGAAAAAAGATACCGCGGCAGATTATTTTTTAAGAGCAAGATATCTGAAGCTTGTAAAAACAAAAAATAAATCTTCCATTGTTTCGGGACCTATCCAGATGTATATAGAGCAGGTGCCCACTCCGCTCATCATGCCTTTTGCGATTCTTCCTTTTTCAAGCAAAAGATCTGCAGGTATTCTGATCCCGAGTTTCGGGGAAAGACAGGATGTCGGTTTCTTCCTTAATGGTTTAGGATATTATCAGCCGATCGGGGAACATTTTGACCTTAAAATCCTTTCGGATATTTACACCAAAGGAAGCTGGAACCTGCGCCCTGAAATGAATTATATTAAAAAATACCGCTATTCCGGAAACTTTTCTGCGGACATCGGAACCATGGTTCGCGGGATCAAAGGTTTGGACGATTACGGTAAAACCGGAACATACAGAATCGCGTGGAGACATACACAGGATTCAAAAGCCAATCCTTTCCTTACGTTTTCGGCATCGGTGGATATTGTAAGTACAAAATTCTATAACAACACGCTGAACAACAATTATATTTTAAATCAGAATGTTTTAAATACCCAGCAAAACTCTACGGTTACGATTACCAAAAGATTTTTGAAGCTTCCGGTTACGATTACAGGAACGGCTTCCTATTCGCAGAATTTTGCCACCGGTTTATCAGATCTTCGTCTGCCGCAGATGAACGTGGCGATCAACCAGTTTTATTTATTCAAATCCAAAACAGGAGTGCGTTCCGGTCTGCTTGAAAATTTAACGGTAAACACAGGGATTAACTTGTCGAACTTTGTTCAGACCAACGAAGGCGAGCTGTTTAAAGCGGCAATGTGGGATAAACTGCAGACCGGAGTGAAAAATAACATTGCTTTGGGAACCAATACAACCGTAGCAAAATATTTCACATTCAGTTTGGGAGCAAATATTGATAATGCGTTAACCACAAAAACCATCAATAAATTCTACGACCCTATTCAGAATAAAGTAATTACGGAAACCAATAAAGGAATTTCAGGATATTCTACGTTTTCAACAACAGCAAGTATTCAGACCACTTTGTATGGACAGGCAAACTTTAAGAAAGGTTCTGCGATTGAAGCCATCAGACACATGATGACGCCAAGTATCGGGTTTACCTATTCTCCGGATTTCGGAGGTTCCGGGTATGGATATTTTAAAAATTATTACGATGCGAACGGAGCTTTAACTCCGTATTCTATTTTTGAAGGCGGAATTATCGGAAGCCCGACGACGGGATTAGTAGGAGCTTTAGGTTTTAACATCGGGAATAATTTAGAGATGAAGGTAAAATCGAAAAGCGATTCTACAGGAGTGAAGAAAATAAAGATTTTTGAATCTCTTAACCTTTCCGGAAATTATAATTTTGCAGCGAAAGATCATCCTTTTTCCATTATTACGATTACGGGACAGTCTTCTTTCTTTAATAATAAACTCAGCCTGAATACAAGCTTATCTTTGGATCCATACAGAATTATCTATCTTCCGGGACAGGATGCCGGAATAAGGACAGAAGAGTTCGGCTACTTCAGTGTTCAGGGATTCAACGTTCAGATGTCTTATCCTCTGAGCAGTGAAATCTTTGGAGAGAAAACAGATTATGCCAAGAAGTATAAAACGAAAGGGGAGGTAAGGAATGAAAATTATTATTTTGATGATGATAATTACGCGCATTTCGATCAGGCATGGACGTTAAATGTAAATGCAAACTATGCCTACACCAAAAGTTCAGCTTCCAGAACGCCAACGAGACTGGCTTCTGTGGGACTGGACGGAAGTCTTAAGCTAACGCCTTACTGGAACATCAACGGAAGTACCCACTACGATATGGTGACGCAGAAACTGGCATATACCAGAATCGGTTTTGCAAGAGATCAGCGAAGTTTTACCATTAATTTCAACTGGGTTCCTTTCGGGCAGTATAAAGTATATGACTTCTTTATCGGGATCAAAGCCAATATCTTAAGTGATGCGCTGAAGTATAAAGACAGAAGTTTTACACAGCCAAATGCACCTTTCTAATATTTGATTATAGAAATAGAATATAAATTTTATATTTGCACCCAAAATAAATTTTCATGAAAAAAGTAATCAACACCGTAAATGCTCCTGCAGCGATCGGACCATATTCACAAGCCAATATGGCAAACGGAATATTGTATATTTCCGGACAGATCCCTGTAGATCCTGCAACCGGTAAACTGGTAGAAGGAATTGAAAAAGAAACCCATCAGGTAATGAAAAACCTTGAAGCAATTCTTACAGAAGCGGGAATGACTTTTAAGAATGTGGTAAAAGCAACCATTTTCCTTAAAAGCATGGATGATTTTGCGGTAATGAATGATATTTACGCTTCCTATCTGGACGCGGAAAGCTTTCCTGCGCGTGAAACGGTACAGGTTTCCTGTCTGCCGAAAAATGTGGATATCGAAATTTCTATGATCGCACATCAGGATTAATGAATTTTATAAGAAATACAATTGCGGTTATCGTAGGTCTTGGGATTGCAGGACTCATTATTACTCTTGGGATAAGAGCATTTCCGCAATGGGTAAATTTCGATGCTTTTGCTCCGTTCGAGCATTGGCAGAGATTTCTTCAGAGCAAGCAGAACGACGGTGCGTTTTTCGGTTTCCTGCTGTTTATTTCCGGACTGGGAACTACAGTGGGAGGGGTGGCAACTGCCATTATCGTAAAATATGCTAAGGTGGCTTATGCTATTCTTATCGGTTTCATTATGCTTTTTATAGCCATGCTGGATGTTATTGTTTTTCCTTATCATCCTACCTTCTATAAAATCTCTATTTTTCTTACGTTCTTCCCGTTTTCGTGGATCGGAGGTAAGATTGTAGAAGTCATTTATGAACGAAAGAAGAAAAGAAGAATCGCTGAAAAAATGAATAAATCATAATTATAAAAACGTTGCAGGTTGCAGCGTTTTTTGTTTGTGTATCAGTTTCCGGAAAGTTTCTTACTAGGGTGCGGGAAGGTTTCCCGCTTTCCGGAAAGTTTGCTGCAGGGGTGAAACATCCTTTCCCGGTTCCCTGAAAAGCTATTGCAGGGGTGCAGGAAGCTTTCCGGAAGGATGTTTTGCCGATTTCAGTTGCAGGATTTCTTTTTCAATTAAATAAAATGTTTCTGAATATTAAACTAAAAAAAACCCGGCTGCCTCATTTGAGGCAGCCGGGTTTTTGATATGAAGTGAAGTTTAGCTCTTTTTATTAAGGCATTTTAAAGCCTCTCTGATACCCTCTTCCGTAGTCATCCATGTATTTGATCTGGGCAGTTCCGGTGAACTTATTCAGAATGTTTTCTACGTCTTTCTGTGAGTTTACGGGTTTTCCGTTGATCTCTGTGATGATGTATCCGTCTACGATTCCTGCTTTAGCCATTTCACCGCCTTCAATTACATTTTTGGCGATTACTCCGCTGTTCAGACCATAATACGCTTTTGTTTTGTCATCAATACTCTGGAAATCGGCTCCGATTTTTTCCGTTACGCTCAGATCCGCTTTGGTTCTTGTAGAAGTTCCTCCTTTCTGATCTCTTAACGTAACTGTTGTAGTGGAAGGTTTTCCGTTTCTCTGGTAAGTTACCGTCACTTTATCTCCCGGACGTTTGCTTCCGATGGCAATGGAAAGATCTGCAAAATCTGTAATTGGCGTTGTATCAATCTGGGTAATGATATCACCTACTTTTAATCCTGCATCTTCTGCACCGCTGCTTTCTCCGAATCCTGTTACCAGAACTCCCGAACCGGATTTATAATTGGTCTTTTTATCTTTATTGTATGCTGCAACAAGCTGATCGTCGGAAAGATCTAAAGAAGTTACTCCTAAGAATCCTCTCTGTACGATACCGAATTTCTTGATGTCTTCAACAATCTTTCTCGCTAAGTTTGCCGGAACTGCAAATCCGTACCCTTGGTAATAACCTGTCGTAGACTGAATCGCTGAGTTAATCCCGATCAGATCTCCGTTTGTATTTACCAAAGCTCCTCCGGAGTTCCCCGGATTAATTGCCGCATCGGTCTGAATGAAACTTTCAATCGGATTAGCTGCTTTTCCCTGTGAACTTAAAATTCCGATTCCTCTGCCTTTTGCTGAAACAATTCCCGCTGTAACGGTAGAATTCAATCCAAGCGGATTTCCTACGGCAAGTACCCATTGTCCTACTTCAATATTATCGGAATTTGCAAAATTTAAATAAGGCAATCCTTTTTCTTCAATTTTAAGAAGGGAAATATCTGTATTCGGGTCTGTTCCTACTAAAGTGGCGATATAAGATTTTTTGTTGCTTAAAACCACTTCTAACTTATTGGCTCCTGCAACAACGTGGTTGTTCGAAATGATGTATCCGTCCGGCGAAATAATTACCCCCGATCCCATTCCTGAAGGCATATTATCCGGAACCTGCTGCTTTTGTCTCTGCTGTCCTCTTCCTCCGAACGGATCTCCGAAGAAGAAATCGAACATATCCTGCTCCGAAGCCCTGCTTGAAGTTCTGGACTGATAATTTTTGATGGTTACTACTGCCGGAACTGTCGTTTTGGCAGCTTTTACAAAATCGTCTCCCACTGCGGCAGAATTCATCCCTGCAAAGGAAACATTAGAGGATTTTGTAAAATATGATTGATCTGCGCTGTTGGAATCGTGATTAAGATATTGTAATCCTCCAACGGTAGTAGCACCGGAAATTACTCCCACTACTGCAAATGGTAATAGTTTTTTTAAAGTACTCTTCATTGTATATCTTTCTTTGTTATTTATTGATGTTAACTTTTTCATTTTACTGTAAACAAATTTAATGCTAAATAGGTATGCAATTGGTGCGTAATGTTTCATTTTTAACTAAAATTTAACAGCAATTGTAATAATTTATACATTATCCCATAAATTTTAAAATCTCAATTAACGAACCTTAAAAAAATCTTAATGACATTATGGCATATTGATGTTTGTATTGTCATAAAGTTAAATCAGACTGATGATGATGAAGCCAAAAGAGTACCAATCTGAATGTATACCTGATAAATCTTATATTTTTCATTAATCTGAAAATAATTATCTTTGCAAAAATTTTCTCACTTAAAACGTTTATAGCATGCAACTGTACAACACCTTAAGCGCAGAAGAAAGAGCTCGACTAATTGATGAGGCCGGAAAAGAGCGCCTTACCCTATCTTTCTATGCGTATGCCAAAATTGAAGATCCCAAAAAATTTCGCGACGATTTATTTATAGCCTGGAATGCACTGGATGCGCTTGGCCGTATCTATGTGGCGCATGAAGGAATTAACGCTCAGATGAGCGTTCCTGCGGATAACTTCGAAGCATTTCGCGAGACTCTGGAAGCATACGATTTCATGAAAGGCATTCGTCTGAATGTAGCAGTGGAGCAGGACAATCATTCCTTTTTAAAATTAACCATCAAAGTCAGAAACAAAATCGTAGCCGATGGTCTGAACGATGAGACTTTTGATGTTACCAATAAAGGTGTTCATTTAAGAGCAAAAGAATTTAACAGTTTGCTTGAAGATCCGAACACCATTGTCGTAGATTTCAGAAATCACTACGAAAGTGAAGTCGGCCATTTTGAAGGAGCAATTACTCCCGATGTGGAAAACTTCAGAGAAAGTCTGCCGATTATCAACGAGCAGCTACAGGATTTTAAAGAAGATAAAAACCTTTTGATGTACTGTACCGGAGGAATCCGTTGCGAAAAGGCAAGTGCTTATTTCAAACATCAGGGTTTCAAAAATGTATTTCAATTGGAAGGCGGAATTATAGAATACACCCGTCAGATAAAAGAAGAAGGAATAGAAAGTAAGTTTATCGGTAAAAACTTTGTATTCGACCACAGATTAGGGGAAAGAATTACCGACGATATTATTGCGCAATGCCACCAGTGCGGAAAACCGTGTGACAATCATACGAACTGTGCGAACGATGCGTGCCATTTATTGTTTATCCAGTGTGATGAATGTAAAGCGGCGATGGAAAACTGCTGTTCGACAGAATGTCAGGAAACCATTCATTTGCCTTGGGAGGAGCAGGTTGCTAAAAGAAAGGGTCTTCAGGTAGGAAATAAAGTATTCAGAAAAGGAAAATCTGAAGCTTTGAAATTCAAAAAATCAGGAGATCTGCCGGATAAGCCTTTAGCAAAAGCTGAAACAAAAGATATCCGTCAGAAAATAAAAGTTAAAAAGACTTTGATCGGAAAGGCGGAACATTATTATTCAAAATCTAAAATTGCTCAGTTTTTAATTGAAAACAATGAACTTGCAGTAGGAGATAAAGTATTAATTTCCGGGCCCACAACAGGAGATCAGGAAATAACCATCTCTCAGATTTTTGTGAACGGAGCTTTCAGCGACACAGCAAAAGCAGGAGATCAGATTACTTTTGAACTGCCTTTCAGAGTTCGTCTGTCTGATAAATTGTACAAAATCCTTGATTCTGAAAACGCATAATCGATATGTTAAAAGCAGAATTAAGAAAGAAATATATGCAAAAAAGAAAAGCCTTGTCGATTGATGAGGCTTTCTTGTTATCTGAAAAGATTTTTAAAAATTTCATTGAATATTTCAAACCTTCTCAAAACCAGAAAATCCATATTTTCATCCCGATTGAGAAATTTAAGGAAATTAATACACAAATTTTCATCAGCTACTTTTTAAGCAGAAAGATCCGTGTTTATGTCCCTAAAATTGTCGATACAAGACTGATTTCGGTAGAAATTTTTACAGATTCTAAATTTGAGTTGAATAACTGGGGAATTTCCGAACCTGTTTCTGATGAAGATTCTGGTATTCTGGATTTTGATTTTGTAATTACGCCCCTTTTATACTGCGACAAACAAGGAAATAGAGTAGGTTACGGAAAAGGTTTCTACGATGGTTTTTTTGAAAAAGTATCGGAAGAGACAAAAAAAATCGGAGTTAATTATTTTAACCCCGAAGAAAATATCGATGATGTCTGGGAAAATGATATTCCGCTCGACTATTTGGTGACACCCGATGCGATACTGTCTTTTGCAGGAGCATCAGAGTAAAATTTCACAAAGTAAAATTTAAATTCCTTGCTTTTCTGAGACGGTTTTGATACCAAAGTGTATTGTGCATTCCGCTCAAAATTTCCCAAAGATTTATTTTTATCTCCAAAATATTCCACATTGAATTTTGCAAAATTCAGCGTGTCCTTTTCCTTAATTTTCTGGAAAACATTCAGATTGCTGACGCGTACTTTTTTTACATTCAGGCTTTCGAGTTCTTTAAAAAGATCCTTAAAGGTAGTAGAATCGGACTTCTGGAAATACTTTTCTATTTTAGAGTAAATTGCCGTATCAATTTCCGTATTTCTCTGTCCGGAAAGATATAACGTAGACAAATCCAGCACATCCTGTACTTTTTGCGAAGTAATGGAATTGATAGCCTGAGTACTGTCCATTTTTACCGTTTTGTTATTCGTGTTTCTTAGCTTTTCCAGATCGCTCTGTCCTCCGTTTTCTTCTTTTTTAATGCACGAAGTCATGGTGAATCCTATTAATATGATAAAAAACAAAAAGTTATTTATTGTTTTCATTGGCTGAGATTTTAAATTTAATAGATACAATTTTTCCTTTGTTATCTGTTTTCATTTCGATAACATTAAGATTTTTAAGTGATGTTGTAGGTGTGGTGACTAAGGTAATATAATCTTCCTTATCCAAGGTTTCAAGTCCGTAAATATCACTGTCGTAAACCTGAGTGATCACGGCGTTGTTGCTGATTCGGTTTTCCAGTTGTCTTCTTTTTTGGGTGATGAGATCATTCTGTTCCTGCGAATTTTCTCCCTTTACATCTTTTGTTGAAAAATAATAAAGCGCCATCTTATAATCATCGGGTTTCAGCTCGATGGTTTCCTCTTCAGGGGCATTTTCTAAGTTTCGGTTCACTTCCAGATATTCATAAAACGGAGAACTGATCTGCATTTTAAGATTTTTATCTTTTGTGGCATATCTGAAACATTCTCCGGGTTTTATCCTGTAAAGAATGGGAGATTCGTTTTCCTTGATCACTTTGATTTCTATTTCACGCTGAATACTTAAATTTCTGTCGGCATCCGTAAAACAGTACACATAAGTTTTTTGAAAGATCGCATCTTTAAATCCTAAAAGCCCTGTAAGAATTACCAAAATAGTGGTAACAATTGCCCAAACATTCTTTTTGAAGAAATTTTTCTTGGGTTTTTCAGCTTCTGCTAAGGAAATTTTTTCAGTCTCTGAATTTTTAGTAATTAATTGATTTTCAAGTATTGATTTTTGTAAATCGGAGTTTTCAGGGGTTTTAAATTCCGGGTTTTTAGGTAAATCGTCATCTTTTGGCAAATCAAGTGATGCAGAAACTGTTTTTTCCAGTTCTTTAAGTTCATTGTCTTTCAAATCTTCATCATCCTGCAGCAATTCACCTGCAAAAAGATGCTGTTTTTTGAATTCATACCATGAGTCGTAACCTGCATAAATACTGAGTAAATTCAGCATATCGATTCTTGGTAATTTGGTAACCGGCGAATTCTTAAAATAGGTATAAAAAGATTTTTCGCTGATGTTCCCTTTTGCCTTTTTTCTGAGATCTTCCTGAAAATAAATGATGTCGATACCCTTCCATTTCGAAATATCGTCATAGGAAGGAGTGTATTCTTTCAGATATTGAGCCTGGACATCCTTTTTCAGCTGCTCAAAATGTAATAGATCTAAGTCTGTCAATTTATTTTAAAATAATTAAATTGTTGATTATCAGTAATGTTATTTTGTAAAACTATTTTACAAAGGTATTACAATTATTTTTCCTAAACAAATTTTCTATCTGCTATACCTTTGTCTTGTTCAAATAACAGAACAGAAAAAGATTTTATAAAACAATATTAACAAAATTAAATTTAATTTATTATGAAAAAGTCATTATTCGTAGCTGCTATCGCTGCAATCTCTCTAGTTGCTTGTAAAAAAACTGAAGCTAACACTACTGAAGCTTCTACAGATTCAGTAACTGCTTCTACAGATTCTGCTACTGCTGCTATCGATTCTACAACAACTGCTAAAGTTGATTCAGTTAAAGCTGCTGGTGCTGCTACTACTGATTCAGTTAAAGCTGATGCAAAAGTTGCTAAAGAAGAAATCAAAGCTGAAGCTAAGAAAGAAGAAGCTGCTAAGAAATAATCTAAGCTTAAAAATAAAAGAACCGTTTCACTTAGTGGAACGGTTTTTTTATGCTTATATGTTGAATAATTGTTGGCTTGGTAACATTCAACGATGAACCATCACCAATCTCCAACAACCAAATTACCCCTTCTTCTGCTTCAGTGTTTCGTAACACGTAATCGCTACCGCGTTGCTCAGGTTTAAAGAATCAATGCTTCCCGCCATCGGAATCAGCGTATTTTTTCCTTTCCCGATCCAGAAATCACTTAATCCCGAATGTTCTGTCCCGAATAAAACGGCAGATTTCTGCTTAAAATCTCTTTTGTAAAGATCTTCGGCAGTTTCATCCATAATCGTTGTGTAAATATTGAAATTATTTTTCTGAAGAAAATCTAATGTTTCATGGTTTTCTGCCTGAAAAACTTCCATTCCGAATAAGCAACCCACACTAGAGCGAATTACATTCGGATTATAAAAATCGGTTTTGCCGTCTGAAACAATTAATGCATCAATACCGAAAGCTTCACAACTTCGCAAAATAGCACCCAAATTTCCCGGTTTTTCAACACCTTCTACAATAATAATGGTAGAATCTTCCTTCGGTTTGAATGAAGATAGATCAGCTTCTTTTGTTTTATAAACTCCGATAATTCCTTCGGAAGTTCCGCGATAGGCGATTTTTTCGTACACTTTTTCGCTGACGAGATGAATTTTTCCTTTGGGAACTTCTTTCTGAAAAATAGTTTCGCAGATAAAAAATTCCACCGGTTCAAAATGATATTTCTGGGCGCGGTCATTTTCCTGCTGTCCTTCCACCACAAAAACATCCGATTTTTTACGGAATCGGTTGTCGGTAAGAAGTTTGGTAATGTATTTTACTTTTTCGTTCTGAAAGCTTTCTATTAACATCCTGCAAAATTAGTTAAAATTTGCAGTTAAATAAAAAACCTCAGAGCCGATCTGAGGTTGTAAATTTTATTCTTCTAAATTTTCCAGTGCGGTGTGAGAGTTTTCAATCAGACTTTGAGGAAGGTCTTTCTTATTTTTTATCCCCAAAGATTTCAGCTTTTGGGTTTGTATCACCAAATTGTCATTTCCTGTTGAAAGCTGTTTGTAAGCATCATTGTAAACATTTTTCGCTTGATCCAGATTTTTTCCTACTTTTTCCAGATTTTCAACAAAACCTACAAATTTATCATACAGTTTTGCCCCTCTTTCTGCAATTTCCATGGAATTCCGGTTTTGATATTCCCGTTTCCAGAGATCGGCAATCAGTTTTAAAGAAGTAATCAGGTTGCTTGGATTTAAAAGCAGAACCCTTCTTTCGTAGGCAAAATTCCAAAGATTCTGGTCTGCCTGCATCGCTGCAATGTAAGCCGGCTCACTCGGAATGAACATCATCACAAAATCCAGAGATTTTCCGTAATCATCATACGCTTTCTGGCTGAGTTGATTAATGTGATTTTTAATGGAAGACAAATGCTGATTGAGTTTCATCAGATAAACGTCCTGATCGGTTTCGTCTACGAGTTCGGTAAAAGCGGTCAGTGAAACTTTAGAATCGATGATTACATTTCTTTCATCGGGGTATTTTATAACCGCATCGGGGCGCATTTTTTTACCGGAAAATTCTGAGAACAATGCTTTGTTGTCTTCATCGCGAAGTTCATGTTCAAGGAAATATTCTCTACCTTTTACAAGTCCGGATTTTTCAAGAATGCTTTCGAGGATCATTTCTCCCCAGTTTCCCTGCGTTTTGCTTTCGCCTTTCAGAGCTCTCGTCAGTTTTTTCGCATCTTCAGAAATCTGCTGATTCAGTTCTGCTAATTCCTTTACTTTTTCGGCAAGAGAAAAACGCTCTTTGTTTTCCTTTTCGTAGGCTTCGTTCACGCGGTTTTTCAATTCCACGATTCTTTCCTGAAATGGTTCAAGGATGGTTTTAAGGTTGTTTTGATTTAAGGTGGTGAATTTTTCTGTCTTTTCTTCAAGGATTTTATTGGCTAAATTTTCGAACTGCAATTTAGATTCTTCCTGAATTTTTGCGATCTCTTCTTTCTGCGTCTGTAAAGATTTCTGTAAGCTTTCGTTAATTGCGGAAAGCTCGGAGTTTTTTGCAAACAAAGTCTGTTTTTCTGTTAAAAGATTTTCGATCTGAAGATTCTGTTTCGCATTAAATTCTTTCTGTTCGGAAAACTGTGTGTTTAAAGAAGCGTGTTCCGCAGAAATTTTGGCAAATTCATTTTTCAGATCATTAAGAAGGTCGCTCTGCTGTGCATTGATTTCTTTTTCCCTGCTGATATTTTGTGTTAATTCCTGAATTTTCTGATTGGAATTTTCTAAATCGGAACTGTTTTTAATGTGTAAATTATTGAGTTCATCGTAAGAATTCCTCGAAACGGTAGAAGATTTCTGGGCGAAATATAAAATAACCGCACCAAGAATTCCTCCGGCTATAAATCCTATAATTAAATATGTCATCTCCATTTTTCAAAATTACAAAAAGGAAAATTGATTTCTTTTATGGAAAACCGTAAGTTTTATTTTAGGAATTAATTTTTAGCCGCAAAAGTTGCAAAAGATCATCATAATACTGTTATTACGATATTCAAAACTTTCAATAGAATAAAAAAATTAAAAATCTTTTGTGACTTTGTGGTTTAAAAATGAATCATCTAAAAATGTTAGTTTTTCGGAAAAGATATTTGCAGGATCAATTTGTTTTCCGTTATTTCATCTTTTCAAATCAAAAGTAAGTTTCATGAAATTCTTAAGCATTGCGGCCGTTATGTTTTCAGCCTTGTTTTCCGCACAGGATTTTGCCAATTATACGAAATACGAAAAGCAAAATCAGGAAGTTGTAGCCAAAAAAACGGCTCCAAATTCTGTTTTTATGGGAGATTCTATTACGGAAGGCTGGTTTTCCACAGATCCTTCATTTTTTACAAAAAATAATTTTGTCGGAAGAGGGATCAGCGGACAGGTAACTTCGCAGATGCTTTTAAGGTTCCGTGAAGATGTCATCAATTTAAAACCGAAAAGAGTCATTATTCTTGCCGGAACCAATGATATTGCCGAAAATCAGGGGCCGATTTCTCTGGATAAAGTTTTTGGAAATATTGTTTCGATGGTGGAACTTGCAAAAACAAATAATATAAAAGTGGTACTTTGTTCGGTACTTCCTGCTTATGATTTCGGCTGGAGAAAAGATATGCATCCGGCGGAAAAAGTAATTGCCCTGAATAAAATGATCGAAGCGTATGCGAAAAAGAATAATATTCCGTACGTGGATTATCATTCCGAAATGAAAGATTCCCGAAACGGACTGGATAAGATCTACACCGAAGACGAAATTCATCCTACAGCAAAAGGATACGAAAAGATGGAAGCTATTTTGATGAAAAAACTTGGTAAAAACTAAGAGTCTTACTCTAATTGAATTAATTGTAAGGTTACATAAGAAAGTTAAACATTTTTTGTATAAGCCAAAATTTCAATGTTTTTCACCACGTCATTGCTCTCGCATTTTTTCAATTCCTTTAATAAAGAAGGAGTCAGGATTTTAGGATTCAAAATTTGGGTGGCAACTTTTGCGGCGGCATAATCTACGATGCCGATCACGTTCTCGCGTATGAAATTTGGCGTATTTGATGCGATAACGGCGGTTGCCCATGAAGTATCTCTTGCTTTTGAAATGGCAAAGTCCAGAACAGCGTTGTCTTTTCCGTTGGAAAGTTTGTCAATTAATTCTACTGGATAACAAATCTTGTTTAAAGAATCCTGAACTTTTTGATTAATGGAGGCAATCACATTGTTGATGTTTTCGAAGTCTTTTTTCAGCGGATTGATTTTTCGATAAGGCATAATGGATGCAGCGGAAATTCCCAAATCGAGATTGATGTGAGCATTCATGCCTAAGAAAATATGCTGTAAGATGAGCAGATTTTTGTTTTTTGCGGCTTCAAAAGCGATAAACCAGGAATTGGTGCATTTTTGTCCTTTCGAATAAGCTTCCCACGCTTCAAGATAACGTGTGGCAAAAGCGATATCCAGTACAATCATTCTCGGATTGTCTTCAAATTTTTTCTGCTGAATTCCTTTCAAAACCTGCGCCGTCATAATTCTGTAGGTACAGGCAAAATATCCGACCGGACTTTGATTTTCTTTCGCCCAGATAATGATTGTGTCTAATTTTTTCAGGACTTCTTCTATGGTTTTCATGAGGTTTTGTTTTTTATAAAGATAAGAAAACCTTGCGTAAATTTTTGTGTAAAAATATTTTGTATATTTAAATCTCCGTAAAAGGAATTATTATAGAGGTGTCCGAAAATCTTAAGAGTAGGAGCAAATTAAACAAAATACTATGAAAAATTTAAAGTCTTTAAACAGAAAAGAGTTGAAAGCAATTGCAGGTGGCGCTTATGAAAACTGCCAAGTTCCTTTAGAATACGGAGTCTGTAATCCGGGTTATACCTTCTGCAGTAATCCTTATTGTTGTGTACTTGCGCGTAAACCTTACATTTGCATTGATTATTAGAAAAAACAGGCTGTCAAAATTCTGACAGCCTGTTTTTTTCAGGTAATGTACTGAAAAATAGTTGGTGAAATTCAGGATATATTTTAATAAATTATGCACGTTAATCCGAAGAGGACAAAAGCACTGGTGGAGATCAA